>JAJXZN010000050.1 GCA_021780015.1 Pseudomonadota bacterium | reverse complement strand
GGCCTTGATGCGCGAAACCGGCGACGTCTCGTTGCGCCGGATCGAGGTCGTGCCGAGCTTGAGGACCGGAAACAGCGGACCGCGAAGCGATGCCGCGGCGCCAAAGAGAAAGGGCTGCGGATTTTTCGGAAACGACAGCCCGCGCGGGCCCGGTCCGCGCGTGAGCGTCAGGCGCACCGCCCCGTCGCCGATCGCCGCGGCGAGCGCGTCCAAGGCGGTCTCGGCGATCGTCTCATCGAATGGAATGCCGAGGATTTCGGCCGCATCCGCCATGCGGTCGATATGCGACTTACGGCGGAAGATGCGACCGTTGCGCGCCAGCGACGTGTCGAAAATCCCATCGCCGAGATTAAGGCCGCGATCCGTCAAATCGAAAGGAACGACCGACCGCTCGCGTAACGCGCCATCAAACCAGAACACGCGGTTTTCTTTCCACTGCAAGGCGCAAGAAATTAGCGAAAAGAGCGTGGCCAAATTCAGTCAAGATCGATTCCGGATGAAACTGCACGCCATAGACAGGCGCTGAGCGATGCGAAAGCGCCATAATCTCGCCTTCCTCGGACAAAGCATCAACCGAAAGTTCGGTTTCGAGAGCCGGCGTGCCTTCCACAATCAACGAATGGTAGCGCCCGACAACCAGAGGCTGCGGCAATCCCTCAAAAAGCCCCTTGCCGCTATGCGTCAGCCGTGACGTGCGGCCATAAAGCGGCCGCTTGGCCGGTGCGATCCGGCCGCCGAACACTTCACCGATCGCCTGGTGGCCAAGGCAGACGCCGAGAATTGGAATTTCCCCGGTCAATTCTTCGACGACCGCCTCCGAAATGCCGGCATCGCGCGGCGTTCCGGGACCCGGCGACAGCACGACCGCGGCCGGTGCGGCGCGGCGGATCGCGGCCGTGTCGATCTCGTCATTGCGCCGCACGACGACATCGCGGCCGAGCTCCTCGAAATAGCGCGCGACGTTGAAGACGAAAGAATCGTAATTGTCGATGACGAGAACCTGACCGCTCATTGCGCTGCTTCTTCCAATTCCTCGGCGGCGCCGAACGCCTCGAACAGGCGCTTCACCTTCACCTCCGTCTCGGCATATTCGGCAACCGGATCGGAAAGGCTCGTAATGCCGCCGCCGGCATGCATGGACGCATAGCCAGGTTTCAGCACCGCGGTACGGATAGCGATGTTCATATCCAGCGTGCCGTCAAAGCCGATATAGAGAATCGAGCCGCAATAATAGCCGCGCGAGACCTTTTCGATTGCATCGATGATCTCCATGGCGCGGCGCTTGGGCGCGCCGGTCACCGAACCGCCGGGAAAAGTCGCCGCGATGAGATCGACGATATCGTGCCCGCGCGCCAATTCGCCGGTCACGACCGACACGAGATGGTGGACATTGGCATAGGACTCAAGGCCGCACAGCACCGGCACGTCAACCGAACGTGGCTCGCTGACGCGCGAGAGGTCGTTGCGCAAGAGATCGACGATCATGATGTTTTCCGCACGGTCCTTCTCGGACTTGAGAAGCGCCTCGGCGCGGCGCGCATCCTTGGCGGGATCGGGCGAGCGGTTGATCGTGCCCTTGATCGGCCGCGTCTCGATCGCGCGACCGCGCTTGCGCAGCAGCAGTTCGGGCGAGGACGAGGCGATCGCGGTTTCGCCGAGATTGAGATAGGCGGCGAAAGGCGCCGGATTGGCGGCGCGCAATTTCTCGTAAAAGCCGAAAGCCGAGAAATCTTCCGGCAGGGGGGCGGAAAATCTTTGCGCAATATTCGCCTGATAAATATCGCCGGCGAAAATATGCGCCTGCACCGCCTCGATCGCCGCATGATAGGCGCTCGGCGCGAAATTCGACGTCCAGCCGCGGATGGCCGGCGTTTCGGCCGCGTTGCGCGTAGAACGATCGAGAAGGCCAAGCACATGATCGATCCGCGCCGTCGCCCGTGCCGCGCGCGCGGCGGGATCGGTCTCCGGCAAGCCGGACGAAAAAACATAAGCGCGCCGCAGCAGATGATCGAAGGCAAGCACAAGATCGTAAAAGCCGAGCGAGACCGGCTCCTCTTGCGCAATCGCATGCCGGCCGCCGCTGAGGCCGTCGAAATCCCAGCCGAACTCATAAGGCAGCGCGCCGATCACCCCGCCCTGAAATGGCGGCAGGGCTTGATCGGCAACAAAGGAGAAGCGCGCCAGCAGATCGCGCAAGGCCCGCTGCGGTGCGACGTCGAGGGCCGCACCGTTCCAAGCCGCGCGGCCCTTGATCGCGGTAAAAGTACCGAATGGCTCCAAGCCGATGAAGGAATAGCGCCCGAGCTTCGGCTCGAACATGGCACTATCGAGAAAAGCAAAGCCCGGCCGCTCGGCGAAGGCGCGCGCGACATCGAGCGGCTCGCGCCATGCGAGCTCATGGATCCACAGTCCGTCCAGCTTTGCCGTCACGTCACATCCTGCCGGAATCGGCGCCATCTCCCTAGCATCATCGTCGGGAACTTGAAAACCGAGAGGGATATGTGGATTCCGCCTCGGTTGCGCAATCGCCGCGCTGGCGGCGACGCGACTTTGCAAACGCC
>JAJXZN010000026.1 GCA_021780015.1 Pseudomonadota bacterium | reverse complement strand
CCCCCCCCGCGGCGAGCGCGGCGGCGGCCAGGTCGGCCTCGCCCAGCACCTCGGCGACGGCGGCCTCGAAGGCGCCCAGCAGCTTGTTGTCCACGGCCCCAGTATCGCCCCGGCCGCCGCGCGTGTCAAATTCCCCCGCCCGCGTCCCGCCACTTCGCGGCCGCCCGGCAAAACGCCCCGCCCGGCCTATCAACGGCTGCCGCAGGGCTTCGCGACTGCTCTTCTCTGTCGAAGCCGGCCGCCGCTTCCACCGCATTGTTGTTCACCCAAAGGCGGCCCTCGGCAAAGTCGGCGACTACGGTCGTGCCGTCTTCGTACTGGCCGCCGGAATCGATGAGAAAAATGCCGCGTCTGATCCGGCGGTTGGTGGCCTCGGTCACGCGGTAATGCGGGATCGCCGAATTGGGCCCGGCGGCGGAGATCGTCGGAAAAGACAAGTCCTTCAGCTTGCCAGTCTCGCGGCGAAAGGTTTCGAGCGCCCGCGCCGCGCCGATCTCGGTCAGTTTGCCCGTGGGCGCTTCATCCGAAAACCAGCGCAGGAAACGTACGATGGCCACGCCATCGCGCCGATGCGCGGCCCGCATGCCCTCGAGCTCAGCATCGTTCTTACGCGCCTTCATCAGCGCGATCGGATCTTGGCCGATGTCCGGCGTGCCGCCGGCCTCTTTCAGCACGCGGGTCAATTTCACCGGCACGGTCGCGGCATCGAAGAGCACGCGTTTCGCATCCGCGCCAAGCCGCGCGAGATCCGCTTCGAGCGCCGAAGGCGTGGCGATCTCAGCCAAATCCTCAAGATAGGCGCGCGGCTCGGATTGGAGTTTAGATGCGTCGATGTAAAGCCGCGGCTTGCCCGCACGGGGGATCAAGGCAAAGGCGAGCGGCAGGGGGGTATAGGTGACGTCCGCGCCGCGGATGTTGAAGGCCCAGGCGGCAGCGTGCGGGTCGCTGACGAGGAGGGCATCGGCCTTGCCCAGCGCGGCGGCGATGCGGGCGAGCTTTTTCTTTGCCGATTCGCCGGCAAATTTTTGCGGATGACGCCTGACCATCCCATGCGGCGGCGCAGGCCGATCGGACCAGATCGCATCGATCGGATTTGGCTCGGCGGCGACGAGCTCCGCGCCGGCGGCCTTGGCGGCCTTTTCATAACGCTCGATCTGTCCCGGCGTGTGCAGCCAAGGTTCGTAGCCCAATCTGGTTCCGGCGGGCAGATGGCTTTCGAGCCATTTCTCCGGGCTTGTCGTCGCAAGGGGAATCGGTTCGACGACAGCAAGGTCAACCTGCTCGCGGACCTGGATTGTGTAGCGGCCGTCGACGAAAAGGACCGCCCGGTCCTTGAGCACGATGGCAAGCCCGGCCGAGCCGGTGAAGCCGGTGAGCCAAGCAAGCCGCTCTTCCGAGGCCGGCACGTTTTCGTTCTGATGCCGGTCCGCGCGGGGGACGATAAAACCGTCGAGAGCGTGTTTTGCCAATTCGGCGCGCAAAGCGGCAAGGCGCGCGGCGGATTGCGACGCGTCGGCTGTCTCGGTGAAGGATTGATAGAGGCTTTCGAACACGGCGCGAGTCTAAAGCATCGGACCGAAAAGTGCGAAGCGGTTTTCGGATGAATCCGATGCGCTGGCGGAAACTGTCACGATCGGACCGAAAAGTGCGAAGCGGTTTTCGGACGAATCCGATGCGCTGGCGGAAACTGTCACGATCGGACCGAAAAGTGCGAAGCGGTCTGGATAATCCAACGCGGCGGGAAAATACCGGCGCTAACTCGCCTGCTTCTCCTGCACTTCGTCGAGGTCGTGATTCGGGCAGGCCGTGCAGGTCCAGCGCCGGCCGAGGTCTTGCACTTGGGCTTCAAGGCATTCGACGTCGAGCCGTATCGCGGCGCCGCCCGAAAAGGTGAGGGTGACTTGTCCGGCCGGCCCGTCCGTCTCCTTGAACGTGACGCTGAGCAGCATCAGCCTTTGCGCCGGGTTCTGTTGCGAAAAGCCGGTGCGCGTAACTTTCAGCACGCGCTCGAAATGGAAGCCGGTCTCGCAACGCTCCTTCTTGCCCTCGGCTTCAGCGATCCAGTCGAAGCGGGCGGCGACCGCCGCGAAACGCTTGGAGCGCGGCAGATAGGTCATGTCACCGACGGTGACGAGCGAATCCTGCAGATGCGCGGACATGATCGCGAGGTCTTCGCCATCCAAGGCGATCAGACGCAGCGGGGCCGTCATGGCACAATTCCTCCTTCAGGGCGCTGGAGGGCATGTGAGGACCCGGATCGCGAAGATCAAGGCCGTAGCATTGCTTAGTTCGACCCCGCGATGCGCTCGACGACCGCGCCGCAGCGGCCGAGCTTCTGCTCCAGCCGTTCGAAGCCGCGGTCGAGATGATAGACACGATTGACGAGCGTCTCGCCGCGCGCCGCCAGCGCCGCAATGACGAGCGAAACGGAAGCGCGCAAATCCGTTGCCATGACCGGCGCGCCCTGCAATTCTTTCACGCCTTTCACATAGGCCACATCGCCATCGAGCCGGATTTGAGCGCCGAGCCGGGCAAGCTCCTGCACGTGCATGAAGCGATTTTCGAAGATCGTCTCGGTAATGCGCGAATCGCCCTTGGCTTTCGTCATCAGCGCCATGAACTGCGCCTGCAAGTCGGTCGGAAAGCCGGGGAAGGGGGCGGTTTCGACATCGACCGGCGCAATCCCGGCGCCATTGCGGCGCACCCGGATGCCGCGATTGTTGACGGTGATCGCGGCACCGGCCTGGCTGAGGACGTCGAGCGCCGCACTGAGATGATCGGGCGAGGCGCGTTCGAGCAGCACATCGCCGCCGGCCATGGCAACCGCGATGGCATAAGTGCCGGCCTCGATCCGGTCCGGCACGACGGAATGCGATGCGCCCGACAGCGCGCCGACCCCCTCGATCTCCATCGTCGATTGGCCGATGCCCTTGATTTTGGCGCCCATTTTGACGAGGCAGGCGGCAACGTCCGCGACTTCCGGCTCGCAGGCGGCATTGGTGATGAGCGTATGGCCCTTGGCCAGCGACGCCGCCATCAAGGCGGTATGGGTGCCGCCGACCGTGACTTTCGGAAAATGGATTTCCGCGCCGACGAGGCCGTGCTTGGCGGTGGCACGAACATAGCCGGATTCGATCTCTATCTCGGCGCCGAGCTTTTCCAGCACCATGATGAGCAGATCGACCGGCCTCGTGCCGATGGCGCAGCCGCCGGGAAGCGAGACGCGCGCCTCGCCCATCCGCGCGACGAGCGGCGCGATGACCCAAAAGCTTGCCCGCATCTTGGCGACGAGATCATAGGGCGCCGTCGTATCGACGATATCATGCGCGGTGAGATGCAGCGTGCGGCTGGCGTGCGGCTCATCGCCCGGACGGCGGCCGTCAACGCTATAGTCGATGCCGTGATGGCTCAGAATCTGCAGCAACATGCCGACGTCGGCGACGCGCGGGATATTTTCGAGCGTCAGCGTTTCGCGCGTCAGCATCGACGCGATCATCAGGGGCAAGGCGGCATTTTTGGCGCCGGAAATCGCGATCGTCCCCTCAAGCGCGTGTCCGCCCACGATCCGGATGCGATCCATCAGCCCCCCTCTCAAGCCTCCGCCGGCGGCTTCGGCCCTGAATTCACCGTCGCTTCGGCCGTCGCGGCGCGTGCGCGCGTCTGCGCCTTGCGGCGCCGCAGATTGTCCCGCAGCGCCTCGGCAAGCCGCACCCGCTCTGAGGCTTTTTCAGGGCGTGGCGCTTGTGGCTGGTTATCGGCCTTGTTCATCGATGCTTTTCCCGCGCGCCTGTGGCGCAAAGGTCTCGCGAAATGATAAATCCGGAAAACTTTCCAGAGGCTTGCCGATCATTCGGCTGGGCGATTTTTTAAGCTAGCGCGGCGCCGTTGCGGAAACTACGGCTTCTCTCCGGTTCCAAGAGAGATCGGGCGCGCTTGTTGCGTCGGTGCAACGAAATGCCGGGAAAACCAAGCTGAAAGGTCCGATTTTTTAGTGCCGGCGCCCGTCGCGGCAAAACGGCGGTCAATCGCACGTGTGAAAGAATTTTGTTTGTCCTTTGAAAGAGTTCGCGAAATTTCGCCAAGCATCACACCGAAGCACATTCGCACGCTTGAAATCTCTCTGCCAGGAGCCGGCTCCATGATGTTCGCCGCCTGTTGACGACGGCTTCGAATCGCTGATTCACCGCGAGGCCTCTGTTAGATTGAGGCGTGAGCCAACCTCTGCCTTTTGCACCGAATAAGCCTTTCCTCGGCGTTTTGCGTTCTGCGCTCGGCCGCCCGTGGCGCGCACGGCTCGATGCGGCGGGCCAGGCGCGCGCGCTCGCCATCTCTCAGGCTCACGGCCTGTCCGATCTCCTGGCGCGGGTGCTCGCCGGGCGGGGCGTTGGGCTCGACGAGGCGACAGCCTATCTTGATCCCACTTTGCGCCGGCTGCTGCCGGACCCGTCCTGCCTTGCCGACATGGACGCGGCCGCAGCGCGGTTGGCGGCGGCGATCAGAGCCGGGGAGACCGTCGCCATTTTCGGCGATTATGATGTCGATGGCGCTGCCTCGGCGGCCCTCATCGGCGATTTTCTCACCGCCGCGGGCACATCGCATCGGATCCATATTCCGGATCGCATCTTCGAGGGCTATGGCCCCAATGTGCAAGCCATCACCGCCTTGGCCGAGGCGGGCGCGACGCTGCTCGTCTGCGTCGATTGCGGCACGACAAGCCATGCGCCGCTCGCCGAGGCGCGCCGGCTCGGCCTCGATGTGATCGTGCTCGACCATCACCAGGCGCCCGAACGTCTGCCGCCAGCGCTCGTCGTCAATCCGAACCGGCAAGACGATCTGTCCGGCCTCGGTCAGCTTTGCGCCGCAGGCGTCGTTTTCCTGGCTCTGATCGCCACCAATCGCCTTTTGCGCGCGGCGAATTTTTGGAGCGCGGCGCGGCCGGAGCCCGATTTGCTCCTCGGCCTCGATCTTGTCGCACTGGCGACAATCGCCGATGTCGCGCCTTTGACGGGGCTGAACCGCGCTCTCGTAACCAAGGGCCTCGCGCTGATGCGCGCGCGGGGGCGGCCAGGATTGGCGGCGCTGCTCGATGTCGCCGGCGCCGGCGGCCCCCCGACAGCGCATCACCTTGGCTTTCTCATCGGCCCGCGCATTAATGCGGGCGGGCGCATCGGCGATGCGGCGCTGGGCGCGAAACTGCTCGCAAGCCGCGATCCGGTCGCCGCACGCCAGATCGCCGAGGATCTGAACCGCCTCAACCGTGAGCGCCAGACCGTCGAGGCGGCGACGCTCGAAATCGCCGTCGCCGAGGCGGAGGCTGCGGCCGAGCGCGCCGGCGTGGGTGCCGCGATCGTCGTTGCCGGCGACGGCTGGCATCCGGGCGTCGTCGGCCTCGTTGCGGCGCGGCTCAAGGAGCGGTTTCGCCGTCCGGCTTTTGCCATCGCTTTCCAAGGCGAGGCCGGCACCGGCTCCGGCCGCTCGATGCCCGGCATCGATCTCGGCCGGGTCGTCCGCCAGGCGGTCGAGGCCGGTCTTCTGATCAAGGGTGGCGGCCATGCGATGGCGGCGGGGATCACGCTCGAACGCAGCCAACTCGGCGCCTTCGCGGCCTATGTCGAAGCCGAACTGGACCAGGCGGTGGCCGCGGCCTTGGCGTCGGAGGCTTTGCTGGTCGATGCCTCGCTCAGCGCCGCCGGCGCGGGGCTCGAACTCTATGCCGCGCTGGAAAAGGCCGGCCCCTTCGGGGCCGGCAATCCGGAGCCCGTCTTTGCCTTTCCGGCGCACCGGCTCGTCGATGTCATGCCTCTCGGCGAGGGCCATCTGCGCTGGCGGGCCAAGGCGGCCGATGGCGCCGGCCTCGAAGGAATTCTCTTCCGCGCCGCGCAGGAGCCGCTCGGCCTGGCTCTCTCAGACGCCCGGGGGCAGGCGGTGCATCTTGCCGGACAGCTTGTCTGCAACCGCTGGAACGGCCGCGAGCGGATCGAAGTGCGGCTCATCGACCTCGCGCCGGCCGAGCCGGGCGGTGCGGCGGGATAACCCGCTGCGGCGCCGTCTACGCGGCTTGCCATGACCGGCCATGCTCTCTATACCTCGCCGCGTCCCCGCATCAGCCCACGCGCCCATCGTCTAGCGGTCCAGGACGTTGCCCTTTCACGGCAAAAACAGGGGTTCGATTCCCCTTGGGCGCGCCAATTAAATCAATCGCTTAGGATTAGATCAAAACGCAACCGCCGCCGCGTGCGGAAATTATACGGAAAAGATGTTCAAGAACGACGCCGCGCGCACGCGAATAATAATGAATGGCGGTGTCGTACCAATTGGCCGCCCGAAATTCGGCACAAGCCTCGTTTGAGCCGGTGAGAAAAAGCAGCTGACGCTGGCTACCTCGACATTTCCTCACGTCGTTTCAGAAATTTTTCATTTCGCCGGAAAACTTCTTGAACCCTTTGCGGCGTGATTTCGCGCGGCAGGTTATGTGGTGCACGGCCCCTCGGCCTTCCAACGATCTTTGCGCGGCACTTCTTAGTCGCAATGGTCGGTGGGTAGGCATCGTCAGCTAGTGATCCTGACTCCCGAGTCTTTTCGATCTTAGCTAAAGATCGGCCTCGGTGAGAAAGCTCAAGGTCAGGCATTTTCGTCTCCCGCCTTCGCGAGTGCCCGGAGCACGTTCCGGTGTTTCATCATGATCCTGCGGGCACCACCGAGCTGCTCACGAAATTCTCGCTCCGAATCTAAGTCAAATACATCCCTCGAAGGCGACGGATTGCGCTCGAGGTTGCCGCCCGGGAATTTCCGGAGGTAGTCGGCGAGCGGCGGGACGTTTTCTTTTATCAGGCATGATCTTCGCTCGATGCTCGCAATTATATCGACGAATCTACAGGAGAGGCTTCATGCGTGACCAATTAAACGGCTCCGCCGTATGCCGCGTTGAGTCGGGCGATCAATTGACGCTTTGCTTGTTGCCCAGGTGCTATGCGGCTAACTTGGCGGCAGGCGCAAGAGGATAGTCCGCCTCAACAAGCGAGCACACGAATGCCGTGAGCGTAGAATTCGTGACGGCTCGCATTAGCTGTAAAATCAGCCGGGTTCCAACAGCGTCGTGCCGTTAAAGAGCTTGTGCGGTGATGAAGGCGATCAGGCTTCGATAGGCAGAGCGACTTTCAGTCGACTTTCTATCAGGGCTTGGCAGGCAACCGCTGCAAGGTCGGCGGCTGAAGCCTTGCGCGTTATCAGTGCCATCACAATGGCACCATCCATAATGAGGCCAAGCGTATGAGCGGTTTGTTCCGGGTCGGAAATGTCTGCTTCCGCGCAAAGGCTTATAATGCGATTGGAAACGATAGTCTTGTGAGCGATGGCGAGCCGTCGCATCTGATCGTTAGCTTTATCGGATTCCGCCACGGCGTTGATGAAGGGGCAACCGAAAAAGTCCGCCCTCTGAAACCATCTCTTTAGCGACGGACCCAATCGTTCGAGGCGGGCAAGGGCACTGCCGCCAGGTCCGTCGATTTCACCAAGGAACCAGTCGCGCCACTCCTGGCCTTCTCGATCGAGAACCGCTTCGACGAGGCCTTCTTTCGATCCGAAAAGCTTGTAGAGCGTGGTCTTCGCCGTGCCCGCACTATCAATAATGCTATCGACGCCTACAGAGTTCACGCCGTAACGGCAAAAGAGCTTGCGTGCACTCTGCAGCAGCCGCTCTCGCGGTGGAAGCGTCTCGGTTTTCGCTACTCGGTCTAAAGTGTCAGTGGTCATTACACATATTGAACTTCAAAAAATGAATCGTGGCAACTCATCCTACCGACGGTTCTGTTGCCTTAAGATTGTGCGATGCACATAAAACGGGCCACGAAAGCTCGCCGAGCGGGCACCTCCACTAGGCCTGCATTTTCGCGCCCGTAAATACCTTAATTGTGCGGATGGTCCGACTAAGCATCTGTAAACTCTCGTAGTTTCTTATTGACCATACAAATTGTAGAAATAATATAAATTAGTTGGCACGCGGCATGCAGAAGACAGAACGGTCTGTAGTCATCCGTCTAGAGAGGATCCATGAACAAAGCCGTTGTTTCAACCGCTCTCACAGGGTGCCTTGCACCCGACGAGGCGCCCGCCTCAACGTCATGTCTCGAACCGATCGATAAAAACGGTCTCGAGCAGCTTATCGCGCAAGGAAGAGCGAACCCAGCCGCGATCAAGACGCTGAAATGCAAGACAGTCGCGGAAGGCCGGTTTCGGCATCTCAACTTCGTGCGCAACTTGCCGGCCTACGTGGTCGACGAGCCGCCGGGGCTTCTTGGCGACGACACGGCGCCGAATCCCTCAGAAGCTTCTCTGGCGGCGCTTGGCTCCTGCCTCGCGGTAGGCATTCACGCCAACGCCGTGGCTCGCGGCATCAACGTCTTCACGCTCGAAATCGAGCTTGAAGGTGATCTCAACATCACCGCCGTCTGGGGCACGGGCGACGTGTCGGAGAAGCCGGTCGGCTTCACGGACGTGCGGGCCAAAGTGACCTTCGAAGCGGATCGTCCGCGCACGGAGCTTGAGGCTCTCGTCGCCCACGCGCGCCTGTGGTCACCGGTTGCGAACACCTTCTCGCGTCCGGTCAACCTCGAAGTCTCCTTGGCCTGACCGCAATCCAAATCCCGGGGAGAAGCCATGATGAATGCGCGGACACAATTGGCGAATGAAGGGCCGACAAGAGCAGGCATCGGCGCTCTTGAATCCGTTCGCGCATTCGCAGATCGAGAATTGCCGAAGCTTGTGCGGAAGATCGACGGCGAGGGTTACTACCCTGAGGGTGTGCTGCGCGAGCTTGGCCAGCTCGGCGCCTATTCACAGCACCTTCCGGGGTACAGCACAATCATTGATCTCAATGCCGCGGTCGACGCGATGTCTGCCGTCGCCGAGCACTGCGTTTCGTCGGCCTTTTGCATGTGGTGCCAGGATGCGCTCGCCTGGTACATTTTCGCGTCCGACAACGAAGAGTTGAAACGGGATGTGGGATTTCGGATCGCGCAAGGTGACGTCCTTGGCGGGACCGGCCTTTCAAATCCGATGAAGGCCTTCTGCGACATAGAGCCGATGCGCCTTAAAGGGGCTGAGGCCCCCGGCGGCTATATCGTCAAGGGCGTCCTTCCCTACGTCTCAAATCTTGGAACCGCACATTATTTCGGCGCCGTCTTCGAAGTGACCTCGCCCGGAGGGGTTACGCGAAATGTGATGGCTATTGTGCCCTGCGCGGCGCCAGGATTGTCGCTGGTTGAGACAGCCAAGTTCGCGGCGCTCGACGGCACAGGAACATTCGTTGTTCAGATGCGTGATGTTTTCGTACCTCGTGCCTGGATTCTGGCCGATCCGATCGACGATTATCTCAAGAAGATTCGTGCCGGTTTTATTCTGTTGCAGAGTGGTATGGCCTTCGGTCTTGCCCGCGATTGCATCCGTTTGATGGAGCAGACGCGCCCAGCGCTCGGTCATGTCAACAAATTCCTCGACGAGCAGCCCGAGGAGTTGGCTGAGCAGCTGGACCACATCCAGTCGCAAGCCGCCGCGCTCGCCGCGACTCCATTTGAAGAAGACCTTGAGTACTGGCGGGCGGTACTGCGCGCGCGTCTGTCTGCAGGCGAAGCCTCTATGAAGGCGGCGCACGGTGCCATGCTGCATTGCGGCGCGCGTGGCTATGTTGCGACCGCCGCCGCGCAACGACGGCTTCGCGAAGCCTACTTCGTCGCCATCGTCACGCCGGCGACCAAGCAATTGCGCAAGATGATTGCAGACTTAGCAACTGACTAAGCAGAGGCGTGCGCCGCGGGCGAGGAAAGATCGAAGTGACGACTCGAAACGGAACGAAGAGGCGAAACATTGGCGCGCACATCTCAGTGCGCGACCTCTGTCACAGGTATCGCCGCCATGAAGAGCTCGCTCTGAGCGGTATCAGTTTTGAAATCAAGCCCTGTGAGTCCATCGCGCTTGTTGGCCGCTC
>JAJXZN010000226.1 GCA_021780015.1 Pseudomonadota bacterium | reverse complement strand
GATGCCGGACGACAATGCCTTCGAGATCTTGCCGCGTATCAAGAAGCTGCGGCCCGAACTGCCGATCATCGTCATGAGCGCGCAGAACACGTTTATGACGGCGATCAAGGCCTCCGAGCGCGGCGCTTACGATTACCTGCCGAAACCCTTCGATCTGCGCGAACTCGTCAGTATCGTCGGGCGCGCCATGAGCGAGCCGAAGACGCGCGCGCGGCCGGAGCAACAGGTTGATCTCGAAGGCATGCCCCTCGTCGGCCGGTCGCCGGCGATGCAGGAAATCTATCGCGTTCTGGCGCGCCTGATGCAGACCGATCTGACGGTGATGATCACCGGCGAATCCGGCACCGGCAAAGAGCTGGTCGCCCGTGCGCTGCACGATTACGGCAAGCGCAAGACCGGCCCCTTCGTCGCGATCAACATGGCGGCGATCCCGCGTGATCTGATCGAAAGCGAACTCTTCGGCCATGAGAAGGGCGCCTTCACCGGCGCCAATCAGCGCTCGGCCGGACGCTTCGAACAGGCCGAAGGCGGCACGCTCTTCCTCGATGAAATCGGCGATATGCCGATGGAAGCGCAGACGCGGCTGTTACGCGTCCTGCAGCAGGGCGAATATACGACGGTCGGCGGCCGCACGCCGATCAAGACCAACGTGCGCATCATCGCCGCGACCAACAAAGATCTGCGCAATCTGATCCAGCAAGGCCTGTTCCGCGAGGATTTGTTCTTCCGGCTCAACGTCGTGCCGCTGCGGCTGCCGCCGCTGCGCGAGCGCGCCGAAGACATTCCCGACCTCGTCTATCATTTCTTCTCGCTCGCCGCGGCGGAAGGCCTGCCGCTGAAACATGTCGAGCAGCCGGCCTTGGAACGACTGAAGCGCCACCGCTGGCCGGGCAACATCCGCGAACTTGAAAACCTCGTGCGCCGGCTTGCCGCGCTTTATCCGCAGGAATCGATCAGTGAACAATTGATCGATGCCGAACTCTCGGCCGAAGCGGCGCCCTTCCTGTCCGGCTTCGGACAACGGGCCGGCGCCGACGAGAGGGTGCGAGACCCGGACCGCACCGAAGGCTTGGCTGCGGCGGTCGAGCGGCATTTGAACGAATTGTTCCGTGCCCATGGCGATGCCCTGCCGCCGCCCGGCATCTATCATCGCGTTTTGCGGGAACTCGAATATCCCTTGATCTCGGCGGTTCTCGCCGCAACCCGCGGCAATCAGATCAAAGCGGCGGAGCTTCTCGGCCTCAACCGCAATACGCTGCGCAAGAAGGTCAAGGACTTGGATATCAAGCTGATGCGCTTGCCGCGCTAGATTTGGCTGCCTTTCGCGCCAGTCGTCGCCCCGGAAATGTCGTAATTCTGCAACAGCGTCACCCAAGCGCAACGTCGGTGTCTGCGGCACTTGTGTTATTTGCGCGCGGGATGAAACGGCCTGCCGGGCGCGCCCGCCTGGACCGGAGCCTTAAGCAGAGAATTGGATGAGCGAAGCAACCCATGCGCTCGAGCCGAACGCGCCGCGCAAGACGCCGCGGCGGCAGATTCTCGGCCGGGCCGCGGTCGTCCTGGCCATCGTCGCGGCGCTGACCAGCTTTCTGATCTTCGCCGGCTATGTGCCGCAGATCCCGCCGACCGACAACGTCGTCGTCACGCTCTTCGTTATCAACCTC
Source organism: Pseudomonadota bacterium (assembly GCA_021780015.1). GTDB lineage: Bacteria > Pseudomonadota > Alphaproteobacteria > Rhizobiales > Beijerinckiaceae > Methylovirgula. The sequence goes on along the minus strand of JAJXZN010000226.1, from coordinate 913 downwards.
GTCTGCATTCTCGTGCTCGTCGGCTTCGTGATGGTCGAGGCCTGGACGATCATCGCGGCACGGCGGCGGCAAGCCGCAGGGGCGCGGCTGCATTTGCGCATCGTCGGCCTCTTCTCGGCTATTGCGATCGTGCCGGCGATCCTGATGGCTTTCGTCGGCTCGGTGACTCTCGATCGTAGCTTGAATCCTGTGTTTTTACGCGACGTGCGCGGGTTCATTTTGCGGACCGGCGAGGCGGCGCGCTTCTTTCAGGAAGGGCAGTGCCGGGTTCTGCTGCGCGAGGCGCAGCTGACTGCTTCGGATCTCGACAGCGGCGAATCGATGTTCAAGTCCGACCGGCAATTGTTTCATAAGTTCTTCGCCTCGCGCGTCGAAGCGCTGGGCTTCGGCGCCGCGGCGATGATCCATCCGGATGGCAAGATTGACGACAAAGTTGTCGCGGCGGGCCGCGACGGCGCGCCGATCGTGCAGCCCAAACCTAATGATTTCAACGATGCGCGGGCAAGCGAGCCATTGTGCATGATCCTCGACGAGGGACGCACCTTCGTAGCGCTGCGTAAGCTCGACGGCTTCGGCGGGGATGCCTTTCTTTATGTCGCGCGGCCGGTCGGGCCGTTCGGCGTCGAATTCGCGCGCCAGGCGACGCGGCTCATCACCTTCTACGACATGTTCGATGCCTACCGGCACCGAATCCAGATCGCCTTTGCGACCATGTATGTGCTGATCGCTCTGGTGATGCTGCTGGCGGCAACCTGGGTCGGCCTCTCGTTTGCCAATAGTCTGGTGGCGCCGATCCGCCGCCTGATCGCCGCCGCCGACGAGGTCGGCTCCGGCAATCTCGACGTCCATGTTGCGGTCAATCCGTCCGAGGGCGATCTCAGCCATCTCGGCGAAACCTTCAACAATATGACGT
>JAJXZN010000030.1 GCA_021780015.1 Pseudomonadota bacterium | reverse complement strand
AATTCGGCGCCCTTCCTCGCCGACAAGAACTCGATCGAGCAGGGCTATGTGACTTCCGAGCCTTATGCGATTGCGCAGCAGGGCGGCTTCACGCCAAATGTCTTCCTCGCTGCCGACTACGGCTATCAATCCTATTCGACGACGATCGAGACGCGCCGCGCTATGATCGAAAAAAATCCCGATCTCGTCCGCCGCTTCGTCGAGGCCTCGATCATCGGCTGGTATCATTACCTCTATGGCGACAATGCCAAGGCCAATGCGCTGATCCGGGAGGACAATCCCGATATCACCGATGGCCAGATCGCCTATTCGATCGCCGCGATGCGCAAATATGGCATCGTCGATTCCGGCGACGCGCTGAAACGCGGCATCGGCGCGATGACCGACGCGCGGATGGCGGCCTTCTTCAAACAGATGGTGGCGGCGAAATTGTTCAAGCCGGACCTCGATTACAAGCGCGCCTATACGCTCACCTTCGTCGATCATGGCGTCGGGCTTAGCCTGCGCCCGAAGCCATGAGCGAAACGCTCGTCGCGCTCAAGAGCCTCACGAAGATCTATCCGAGCGGTACCCGCGCGCTCGAAGGCATCGACCTCGTCGTCCGCGACGGCGAATTGCTGACGCTGCTCGGCCCCTCGGGCTGCGGGAAATCGACGCTGCTGCGGTTGATCGCCGGGCTCGAGCGGCCTTCGTCGGGCGCGATCGAAGGCGCGGTCTGGCGCCCGGGCGAGATCGGTTTCGTGTTCCAGGCGGCGACGCTGATGCCCTGGGCCGATGTCGGCGCCAACGTGCGCTTGCCGCTGCGCCTGCAGAAGCTTCCTCGGGCGGAGATCGCCAAGCGTTGCGAGGCGGCGCTGGCGCTCGTCGGCCTCGCGCCCTTTGCCAAGGCCTATCCGCGCGAATTGTCGGGCGGCATGCAGATGCGCGTTTCGATCGCGCGGGCGCTGGTCTCGCGGCCGAAGCTTCTCTTGATGGACGAGCCGTTCGCCGCGATCGATGAGATCGGCCGCTTCCGCTTGAACGACGATTTACTGCGCTTGAAGAAAGAGCTCGGCACGACGGTCGTTTTCGTGACTCATTCGATCTATGAGGCCGTCTATCTTGCCAGCCGCATTGTGGTGATGGCGGCGCAGCCGGGGCGCATCGCCGGCGCGATCGCCATCGATCCGGGCTTTCGCCAGGCTCCGGAGCCGCGCGCAAGCGCCGCTTATCTCGAACATTGCAGCCGCGTTGCGAAGGCGTTGGCGCAGGTGACGGAGGCCCAACCATGAAGGCTTTGCGGCGCGCCGTGCCGCCCGTGCTCGCCTTCCTCGGCTTTTTGCTCGTCTGGGAAGCGATTGTCCGTCGTGGGCATATTCCGCCTTATATCCTGCCGGCGCCGAGCTGCATCGGCGCGACGCTCATCGCCGATCGGGCGACACTGCTGCCGGCGCTATGGGTGACTTTGTCGATCACGCTCGAAGGCCTGCTCGCCGCGACCTTCGGCGGCCTGCTCATCGCTATCCTGTTTACGCAATGGCGCTGGCTGGAGCGTGCCTTTCTGCCCTTCGCGGTGATCCTGCAGGTGACGCCGATCATCGCCATTGCGCCGCTGCTGCTGATCTATTGCACGCCGCCGGTGGCGGTGCTGCTCTGCGCCTTTCTCGTCGCCTTCTTTCCGATTCTCGCCAATACCGCCCTAGGCCTCGCTTCGGCGGGGCGCAATCTGCGTGATCTCTTCGCGCTCTACGGCGCGACACCCGGGCAAACCTTGTGGCTGCTCAAAATGCCTGCCGCGCTGCCGCTCTTTCTTGCCGGGCTGCGGATCGGCGGTGGCTTGGCGTTGATCGGCGCCATCGCCGCCGAATTGACCGCCGGGACGCAGGGCGGTCGAACCGGCCTGGCCTTCCGCATCGTCGAGGCCGGCTATCGACTGAACATCCCGCGCATGTTCGCGGCTCTTGCCCTCGTCGCATTGACCGGCATCGCGATTTATGTCGCGCTCGCGGCTTTGTCGCGTTGGGCATTGCGGCGCTGGCACGAAAGCGCGGCCGAGACGGGATGAGCCGCCGCGCTTGCTAAGCGCGCCGCCGGATGCTACCCGGCGCAGACCCTTTTGATTTGCCCGGCCTGATGACGATCAACTTCCACAAGGGCGATCTGCCCGACGGCCTCTCCTTCGGCGACAGCGTTGCGATCGATACCGAGACGCTCGGTCTCGTGCCTTATCGCGACCGGCTCTGCGTGGTGCAGCTTTCGCGCGGCAATGGCTCGGCGGAGGTTGTCCAGATCGCCGCCGGGCAGACTGCGGCGCCGAATCTCGTGCGCCTGCTGGCTGATCCCAACGTCACCAAGATTTTCCATTATGCCCGGTTCGACATCGCCGTGCTCTATCGCGCCTTCGGCGTGATGGCAGCGCCGCTTTATTGCACCAAGATCGCCTCGAAACTGGCCCGTACCTATACGGACCGGCACGGCCTCAAGGACCTCGTGCGCGAGCTTTTGGGCGTCGAATTGTCGAAGCAGCAGCAATCCTCGGATTGGGCGGCGGAGAGCTTGAGCGAGGCTCAGCTCGCCTACGCCGCGTCCGATGTGCTGCATCTCCAC
>JAJXZN010000299.1 GCA_021780015.1 Pseudomonadota bacterium | reverse complement strand
CGACATTTTCCGCATCCGTGCCGGCAGCGTCGAGGAAATCCGCTTCGACGGCGGCTCGGAACGCTTCGACAATCTCGGCGCCGGCTCGAGCGCGGGCCGCGTCGTTCTGACCGGCGACGCCGGCAGCAATGTCGGCCGCAAACTCGCCGGCGGCGAAGTCGTCGTCACCGGCCATGTCGGTCCCTATGCCGGCTCGGGCATCGAAAGCGGCCGGCTTGAGATCATCGGCGATGCCGGCGATTTTCTTGCCGCCCCGCGTGAAGGCGAATTGCACGGCATGAGCGGCGGTACGCTCATCGTTCGCGGCACGGTCGGCGACCGGGCCGGCGACCGGCTGCGGCGCGGCACGATCATCATCGAAGGCGACGCCGGCGATTGGCTCGGCAGCCGGCTCGTCGCCGGCACCTTGGTCGTGCTCGGCGCCGTCGGCCTCAATCCCGGCTATCTCATGCGCCGCGGCACGCTGGCGCTCGCCAACCCGCCGGATCTGCCGCCCTATTTCGTCGATTGCGGCACCTATTTCGCCGCTTTCGCGCCGGTCTTCGGCCGCGCGCTGAAGCCCGAGAGCGCCGGGACGGAGAAATTCTTCCGCGGCGCGCTGCGCCGCTTCGCCGGCGATATGTCGGTGCTCGGAAAGGGCGAGATTTTCGTGCCCGCCTAACGCATCAGATCCGGAAAACGCGACGCGGTTTTCGGATCCATTTCGACGCGATTGAAAAAAATTGTGATCGGAAATTTCATCACGCCGAGCGTCGCGAGGCGATGGCCGGCCTGCCGCGCCGGTTGCCTCGCCGCGCATTTCCTCTACGCTAAGAACCGCTTAACAGGGAGCTGCTAGTGGAGAGCGCGTCACGGCCGAACGGAAGCCACCCGGGCGAAGCCGCCGTGCCTTTGGGCGGCGCGGAGCGATTGCGGCAGGCGCTTCGGGAGGCGCGAATCGACGACGCCGAACACAGCCGCGTTGTCGCCGAATTGCGCGGCGCAGAGGTCGCCCGGCTTGAAATGTTGCGCGACGAACTGCAACCGATCCTCGCCGAGGTCCCCAAAGAGGTCGATCTCTTCGATCTCGCCCTCGTGCCGAGCGAACGGCCGCGGCTGTTCATCGATATGATCGCCTTCGCCGAGATGGCGCATGACCGGCGCACCTACCGCTTCGTGCAGGACACGCGGCTCGGCCGCGTCGCCATTGCCGAGAGCGAACGGCTCGAACCGATGATCGAGGCGATCACCGATTACGTCGCCCGGCGGCTGATCGAACGCGATAAGGCGCTCGCTGGCGACACGACACTCGAACGGGCAGCGCGGGCACAGATCGAAGCGCAGGAAAAGCTCGCCGCGCGGCATCCCGCAGCGGCGGAGGCGCCAAAACCCCGGCGAAAAAATCTCTTCGGCCTCGTCTTCGGCTTCTTCATCGAATTCTTCGGCTCGGCCGTGGTTGTCGCTTTGATCGGGCTCGGCGGCTGGACGGCGTGGAAATATATCGCCCCCTGGCTCGCGCAGCATCATGGGCTCGGGCATTAGCCCTTATCGCCGCCCCGCTCGGTGAGAAATTCCGCATGGCGGCGGATGAGGTCGCCGGCAAGCGCGTCGGCGATCAATTGCCGCGTCTCGGCCACTCCATAAAGCGCCACGAAAGAGCCGAAGCGCGGGCCGCGGCTTTCACCGAGCAGCACCTGATAGAGCATGTTGAACCATTCGTTCGAGACGCCCGGACGCTCCGGCGTCGCGCCCTTTGCCTTCAAATCCTGATAACGCGGGATCGGCCGCGCAATGTCGTAGAGCGCCGTCTGGATCTCTTCCGCGCTCGCATTCTGCGGCAGGTTCAGCAGTGTCTCGGCAAGCGTCTCGAGCGCCGCGCGCTCCACAGCGTCCGGCGCGCGATAGGTCTTGGCCGGACGGACGAAATCGCGGAAATAGCGCACCGCATAGATGATGAGCCGGTCGAGCGCGGGATGGGTCCGCGGCGTGACGTCCGGCGCGTAGCGGCGCAGAAAGCCCCACAGCACCTGCGGATCCTCGCTATTGGCGACGGCGGCGAGGTTCAGCAGCATGGCGAAGGAAATGGCCGTGCCGCGCCCCTCATGACGCAACAGCTCCGGCGCCGGCGGATGGCCGGCATGGATATGCCAGACCGGATTGCCAAGCTGCTCCTTCGCCTCCTGACGCGGATAGGCATCGAGGAAGGAAAGATAATCATCGACGGTGCGCGGAATGACATCGAAATAGAGCCGTTTCGCCGCCGTCGGCTTCTGATACATGAAAAGCGAGAGGCTCTCGGGGCTGGCATAGGTCAGCCATTCCTCGATCGACAGGCCATTGCCTTTCGACTTCGAGATTTTCTGCCCCTTTTCGTCGAGGAAGAGCTCGTAATTGAACCCCTCCGGCGGCGTGCCGCCAAGCGCTCGAACGATCTCGCCCGAAAGCTTGACCGAATCGATCAGGTCCTTGCCGGCCATCTCGTAATCAATGCCAAGTGCATACCAGCGCATCGCCCAGTCAGGCTTCCACTGCAGCTTGGCGTGGCCGCCGGTGACGAGGGTCGTATAGTTCTCGCCGCTGGCGGGATCGCGCCAGGCGATCTTGCCCGCCGCCGCATCGACGATTTCGATCGGCACCTGCATGACGACGCCGGTTTCGGGATGGACCGGCAGAAAGGGCGAGTAGGTCGCAGCGCGTTCCTGCCGGAAACTCGGCAGCATGATCGCCATCACCGCCTCGTAACGCGCGAGCATGTGTAAGAGCGCGGCATCGAACCGCCCCGAGGTGTAATAATCCGTCGACGAGGCAAATTCGTAATCGAAGCCGAATTGATCGAGGAAGCCGCGCAGCCGCGCATTGTTATGCGCGCCGAAGCTCGGATGGGTGCCGAACGGGTCGGGAATCTGCGTCAGCGGCTTGCCGAGATGGGCTGCCACCATCGCCTTGTTCGGAATATTGTCCGGAACTTTCCGCAACCCGTCCATATCGTCGGAGAAGGCGATGAGGCGCGTCTTCACCGTGTCGTCGGTGAGCAGACGGAAGGCGTGGCGCACCATCGTCGTGCGCGCGACCTCGCCGAACGTGCCGATATGCGGCAGGCCGGACGGCCCATAGCCCGTCTCGAAGATGACGTCCTTCTGTCCGGTCCGGGCGATCCGGCCGACAATCTTGCGCGCTTCCTCGAACGGCCAGGCACCCGCATGGCCTGCGGCTTCGCGAAAGGATGGCGGCACGAGGGCCGAATCGTCTGGGGCAGGCATGTCGTTTCCGGGATGTGCGCGCTGGCACGGAGCCGGCGCGATAGGAGGCCCTACTATCAAAAGGCCGGCACGGCAATTGGCACCCGAGCCAAGGCATCAGGCGAAACAATTGAGAGGGCAGGTGCGTCAGTTCGTCTCCACCAAATCGCCAGCTATTCAGCCTGGCGGGCCAAATGACAAGCTTGTTATTGCCGCAACATTTTTTTCACCGCGTTTCTTTGATTTCGAGCAGATCAGATGACTCCTTCGTCAGGCTCACACGAAACACCACATCAACCGGCCAAGCCCGCAAAGGCCGTATGGCGCGCGGCGGAAACGAAGGCCATCCTCGAAGAGCTTTCCAATTCGCTGCGCCGCTCGCTCGCCGACCATCAGACGATGCTCGACGTGCTTTTGCAGCGGCGCGCCGAATTGCCGCTCGAACTCGGCGAACTCTTCGAAGACGCAAGTAATGCCTATATGGAAATGTCGGAGCGGATCAGCCAGAGATTTCTCAGCGCACGCAACACGTTGCTCGAATAGGAAGCAAGCCGCGCAAGCGCCGACGGTGACGCGCGATGCGGTGCGACTTTGTACGGCGAGCCCGATTGGCTTTGAACCCCATCGGCTTGGAGAAAGCGGAGGGAACGCTCGTCGCCAGGTCATCGCCCGTTAACGAATTTTAGCGTCCTGCGTGTCTTTTTTTATTTCCCTGCTATCCGAACTCCTGTAATCTCCCGTTGCGCGTCGGCGATGTTTTTGCCGCTAGTCGCATAATTTTTTAGCTGGTATCGAAGCGGCCCGTTGAGGGCCGCTTCTTTTACTTCAGCCTCCTTTGAAGGCCGCCGGCGGCCTCGCGCCCGGCATTTTTCGCTGCATTGCCAAATGCGCCTGGGAGACGCCATAGTAGGCAAGCCCGCAGTGAACGCGGCTGATCAGCCGGTTTTCGAGCGGCTACCGCACGGTCGCGAGGACGGCTTGCTGCGGCCATGGCGGGAGTCAATAAATCTCCATGCGGGAAGCAGTCCGGCGCCGGAAGCAAAAGCCAAGCTCAAGTTTTGGGGTTTTGGCGAATTTCTTATTGCGCCGTTTCGCTGTCCTGCGGCCCCTTCTGCTGCTCGTCTTGGCGCCCGGCCTCGCCTTCGCCCAGGCGCCGGCCGTACCCAATTATTTCGATCTGCAAAACCGCTTGGAAAAGCCGGATCTCGGCGCCATCCATACACTGCGGTTTTTGCCCGAGGACGACTATCCGCCGTTCCATTTTGCTTTGCCCGACGGGACGCTCACCGGCTTTGACGTCGATCTCGCCCGCGCCATCTGCGAGCAATTAAAGATCGCCTGCACGATTCAGGCGCGGCGCTTCGACCTGCTCGAAGGGGCGCTCAATGCCGGCGAAGGCGACGCACTGATCGCCTCCATCCGTATTGACGCGGCGAGCCGGGCCCGGTTCGATTTCACCGCCCCCTATTACACGACGCCCGCCCGGTTCGTCGCCCGGGCCGATGCGAGCTTCGAGGCGACACCGGAAGGCCTCGCCGGCAAGAGCGTCGGCGTCATCGGCCGGACGGCGCATGAGGCCTATCTCAAAACATTCTTTCCGCAGGTGCGGCGCCAGACTTTCGCCAACCGCGGTGAACTTTATGCGGCGCTGCGCGGCGGCCAGATCGATGCGTTCTTCGATGATGCGATCACATCGAGCTTTTGGCTCGCCGGCAAAAATTCGGACCATTGTTGTGCGTTTCGCGGCGGCCCCTATACCGACAGCAATTATTTCGGCGAGGGTGTCGGCATCGCCGTCAAGAAGGGCAACAAAGACCTACGCCGCGCGCTCGATTATGCCCTGTCGGAACTCGCCCGGCGCGGCGTCTATACCGACATCTATCTCAAATATTTTCCGATCGGCTTCTATTGAAGCCGGCCTTGAAGCCAAGACTTAGAGATAGGCCTCTAAATCCTGCGCCGCGACTTGCGGCGGCCGCTGCACATCGAAAGCCGAAACGAATTGGCCCTGCTTGTCCATCAGATAGATGATGGCGGTGTGGTCCATCGCATAGTCTTTGCCGTTCGCCGACGGCGCCTTGCGGGCATAGACGCGATATTCCTTCTCGACCGCGGCGATCTGCGCCGGAGTGCCGGTAAGGCCGACGATGCGCGAATCGAAGCTCGACAAATATTGCTTGAGCACCGGCGCGGTATCACGCTCGGGATCGACGGTGATGAAAAGAACCTTCAGCGGCTTGTCGGGGCCCGCCGCCTTCAGCATCTGCGAGAGTTGAAAGAGTTCCGTCGGACAGACGTCCGGACAATGCGTATAGCCGAAGAAGACGAGAAACGGATGGCCCTTGAAATCGGCGTCGGTAACGTCGCCACCGTTCGACGAGGCTAGCCGGAACGGACCGCCGATCGAGGGAACGGGGGCGCCCGCCTGCTTGGAAATGGTCAGAAAGGAGCCGAGCCCGACGCCGGCAAAGCCGATGACGAGAATCAGGAAGGGGAGCAGAAGACGCCGCGACATGGATGGCAGATAGCCAAAAAGTCAGGCGAGAAAAAGTCCTGCCGCGGCAAGCGCGGGGGCAGCCACGACCGAGCATACCGACGTGATACTATAACATAAATGTGATCGCCCCGGCGCCCGAAGATTGCCGTAAATGTTATAGTATTACACACGCTCCTTCCTCCCAGGTCGAGGTTGCTCATGTTTCGACTCATCGCCCACGCGCATCCCCAACGCCTTCTGGCCTTTGCCGCCGCGGCCGGCCTCGTCCTGGCGCCGGCCTGGGCGCGGGCCACCCCGGTTTCCGTGGTCGCGGCAGAGAATTTCTATGGCGACGTCGCCCGGCAGATCGGCGGGGCCGATGTGACGGTGACGAGCATTCTCAGCAATCCGGACCAGGACCCGCACCTTTTCGAAGCAAGCCCCTCCGTCGCGCGGGCTATATCGGGCGCGAAAATCGTCGTCGCCAGCGGTGCCGATTACGACCCCTGGATACAAAAACTCCTCGATGCCGCGAGGAACCCGGATCGCAAGGTGATCGTCGTGGCGGATCTCGCCGGCAAGAAATCCGGCGACAATCCGCATCTCTGGTACGACATCACGATCATGGCGGCCTTCGCTAAAGCCTTCGCCGGCGACCTCGCGGCGGCCGATCCGGCGCATCAGGTGGATTACGCCAGGCGTCTGGCGCAATTCGAAGACTCGCTGAAGCCCATCAAGACCAAGATTGCCGCGCTCCACGCCCGCCTCGCCGGCCGCGCCGTCACCGCGACCGAGCCGGTCTTCGGCTACATGCTCGACGCGCTCGGCCTTACGAGCCGCAATCAAGGCTTCCAGATCGCGGTCATGAACAATACCGAGCCCAGCGCCGCGGATGTCGGGAAATTCGAGGACGATCTCAAGAACCACAAAGTCGTCTTGTTAGTGTATAACAGTCAGGCGTCGGACCCGATTGCCGAGCGGATGCAGACATTGGCCAAGCAATCCGGCGTCCCCGTCATCGGCGCGACCGAGACCGAACCGCGGGAGACGAGCTACCAGCAGTGGATGGTGCGCGAGCTCGACGCGGTCGATCGCGCCTTGCCGAAATAGAGGCTCATGAACGCCATCGCGCTGCGCAAGCTTACCTTGGCCCTCGGCAGCCGCATTGTGCTCGCCGACATTAGCCTCGACATTCCCGCCGGCCAATTCGTCGGCGTATTGGGCCCGAACGGCGCCGGCAAGACGACGCTGATGCGCGCCGTGCTCGGCCTGCTGACGCCGAAATCGGGGTCGATCCGCGTCCTTGGCGAGCCGGCGACCCGCGGCAATCCCAATATCGGCTACCGGCCGCAGACCGCGAGCAGCCTGCCAGGCCTGCGCATCAGCGGCTGGGACTTTGTCGCGAGCGTTGCCGACGGGTTTAAGCCGGGCCTGCCGATCCTCAGCGCCGCAGCGCGCGAGCAGGTGCGGCGCGCGCTCGAGCGCGTTGGCGCCGAGAAGCTCGCCAATCGGCCGCTGGCCGAGCTTTCGGGTGGCGAGCGCCAGCGCCTGCTGCTGGCGCAAGCCCTGATCGGCGATCCGAAATTGCTGCTGCTCGACGAGCCGCTCATCAGTCTCGATCCGCGCCGCCAGCAGGAGGTGGTCGAATTGGTCAAGGGGCTCCAACGCGACCTCGGCATCACGGTTCTGTTCAGCGCGCATGAATTGAATCCGCTCCTCAACGCCATCGATCAGGTGCTTTATCTCGGCAATGGCCAGGCGGCGCTCGGCCCGGTCGAGACGGTGATCACGCCGCCGGTGCTCTCGAAGCTCTATGGCGCGCCGATCGACGTCATCCACGTTCAGGGCCGGATTTTCGTGATGTCGGGCGGCCACGATGTCGAGCGCGACGAACATCGCCATGAGCATGGTCATGACCACCCGCAGGCGCACGGCCACGAATCCATGTCGCAGGAAGACTCCCCGCATGTTTGAATATGATTTCATGCGTAACGCCTTTGCCGCCGCAACGGTAGTGGCGCTCGTCTCCGGCCTCGTCGGTTATTTTTTGGTCCTGCGCGGCCAGACGTTTGCCGGCCATGCGCTGGCGCATGTCGGCTTCACCGGCGCGACCGGCGCCGTGCTCGTCGGTCTCGCGCCGCTCTGGGGCCTCGTCGGGATGACCGTCGCCGCCGGCGTTCTGATGGGCTTTATCGGCGAACAATTGGCGCAACGCGACGTCGCGATCGGCATCGTGCTCGCCTTTTCGCTCGCGCTCGGCCTGCTGTTTCTGCATTTCTATACGAGCTTTGCGACCCACGCGACGGCCCTACTCTTCGGCAATGTCCTCGCCGTCGACGTGGCGACCGTCTGGATCCTTGCGGGGCTGGCGGCAATCTGCCTCGCCACGCTGGCGATCATCGCGCGGCCGCTGCTTTTTGCGAGCCTTCAGCCTGAGCTGGCCGAGGCCAAGGGCGTCTCGCTCAAGCTCTATTCCGTGCTGTTTCTCGCCGTCGTGGCGCTGGCGACAGCGGAATGCGCCCAAATCGTCGGCGTGCTGCTGGTCTTCGCCCTGATGGTCGGCCCGGCGGCAACCGCACAAAAATTGGTGAGCGGCGTCGCGGCCGGCGTGCTGCTCTCGGCCGCCCTGGCGCTTGCCGAGGCCTGGGGCGGCCTGACGCTCGCCTTCTACACCGACTGGCCGACAAGCTTCTGGATAACCGCGCTCAGCACGCTTATCTACGTCCTGGCCGCTGCGCCGCGCCGGACCAGCGCGTGGCATTCGGCTTGACACCTATTCTCGCCACCTTGCGCAGTAAAGTCGGCGACCTTTTTGATCCTCTCCGGAGTTTGGCATGGCCGAAAAAATTCCTGTCACCGTCCTCACGGGCTATCTGGGCGCCGGGAAAACTACGCTGCTCAACCGCATTCTGAGCGAGCCGCACGGCAAGAAATTCGCCGTCATCGTCAACGAATTCGGCGAGATCGGGATCGACAATGATCTCGTCGTCGGCGCCGACGAAGAAATTTTCGAGATGAACAACGGCTGCATTTGCTGCACCGTGCGCGGCGATCTCATCCGCATCATCGAGGGGCTGATGAAGCGCAAGGGCCGGTTCGATGCGATCATCGTCGAAACGACAGGCCTTGCCGATCCGGCGCCGGTGGCGCAAACCTTTTTCGTCGATGCCGATGTCCAGGACGCGGCGCGGCTCGATGCCGTGGTGACCGTCGCCGATGCCAAATGGCTGTTGGAGCGGCTGAAGGATGCGCCGGAGGCCAAAAACCAGGTCGCCTTCGCCGATGTCATCCTGCTCAACAAGACCGATCTCGTCACCCCGGACGAACTCGCCGAAGTTGAGGCCCGGATCCGGGCGATCAATCCCTACGCCAAACTGCACAAGACGGTGAATTGCGCCGTGCCGCTCGACGCCGTGCTCGGCCGCAATGCCTTCGATCTCGACCGCATTCTGGAGATCGAGCCGGACTTTCTCGAAACAGAGGATGACGATCATCACGATCTTCATCACGGCCACGATCATCATGATCATCACGGCCACGATCATCATCACGACCATGATCACGATCACAAGCACGGCCTCAAACATTATCACGATGAGGACATGCAATCGGTGGCGCTGTCGCTCGACGGCGATGTCGATCCGGAAAAATTCTTGCCCTGGCTCAATGAATACATCCAAAAGGAAGGCCCTTCGATCCTGCGTTCGAAAGGCATTCTCGCCTTCAAGAACGACCCGAAACGTTTCGTCTTCCAGGGCGTGCACATGATGCTCGATGGTGATGTGCAGCGCGAATGGCGCCCGGACGAAAAGCGCACGAGCCGCGTCGTTTTCATCGGCAAGCATCTGAAGGAAGACGAGATCCGTCAGGGCTTCTTGGCCTGCGCCGCCTGATGAACGACGCGACGTCGCTGACCGAACGCGTCAGGCCGGTGGCGGCCGGCGCGCATGTGACCGCGGCAGCCTTCCTCGGGCCGGCCGCGGTGTTGGCGCTCGGCGACGGCACGGCGCTGCTGCTTGACGGCGACAGCGAGACGCGTATCGCCTTGCACCCTGAGAGCGCCATTCTCGCCGCGGCAACGGCCGGCAAGAGGCTGGTCACCGGCGGCGACGATGGCCGCGTCGTCGCGCTTGCCGGCGATGGCACGCATGAGGAGATTTTCTCGGAGACGGGCAAGTGGATCGATGCGCTCGCCGCCCGCGACGATGGCGCGCTTGCCTGGTCCTGCGGCAAGCAGGTCTTCGCCCGCGATCCGCAAGGCGGCCTCAAAAGCTTCGCCGCGCCCTCTTCGGTGCGAGATCGAGAAGCGCGCGCAAAGCCCCGCCTGTCCGCTCGCGGGCGCGGAGCTCG
>JAJXZN010000010.1 GCA_021780015.1 Pseudomonadota bacterium | reverse complement strand
GGCCGCGAGCGGCACATGGCGCGGGCTTTTGGGATAATGGACGAAGCCGACCATATCGGCGCCGGCAGCAAGCGACGCCGCCAGCGCATCTCCGGTCGAAAGCCCGCAGATTTTGACAATCAAGCTCATGCGGCGGCTTTTTACACGCTGCCGCGCCGAAAAACGAGGATTTAGGAATGGCCGATCTGGCTGCGCAAGCGCGCCGCCTCGGCCTGGCTCTCGCGCAGGGCACGCCGATGCCTGCCCTGCGACAGCCAGGTAAAAAAGCCTCCGACCAGCACGCCGATGACGATCGCGGCAATCAGCACCACGAAAAGCGGCGCCTCGACCGCGCCGGCCTTGGTGGAGGAGAAGGGATCGAACGAGACTGTGACGGCCTGTCGGTTGGCGACCGCAAGCGCGATGCCGACGATCGCGAGCGGCAGCAGAATGAGCACTTCCAGAATGCGTTTCATCCGCAAAACTCGCGACTGCGATTAGCCCATATAGCCGTCGTTGAGTCGTTCGCGCATTTCCTTGCCGGTTTTGAAAAACGGTACCGCTTTTTCGTCGACCGACACATGCGCGCCGGTGCGCGGGTTGCGGCCGAGACGCGCATCGCGATGTTTGACGGAAAAGGCGCCGAAACCGCGCAATTCCACCCGATCCCCGCGCGCCAGCGCTTTGACGATTTCATCGAGAATCGCGTTCACGATCTTTTCCACATCGCGCAAATAAAGATGCGGATTGCGATCCGCGATCCGCTGCACGAGCTCCGACTTGATCATGTTTCGCCCCCTGCCACTCGCCATGAGCCGGCTTCGCCTCCGGCGAAACCCGCCGGCGCGCCCCGCCCCCAGGTGCGCGCCCTTTTGCTCTCTCAACGCATGATCATAAGCTGAACGCCAGCGTCCAAAAGACGTTTGGCCTCAATTGGTCGGGCCAACCTGCCAAATCGCCACAAGACCGTCAAGTAACTGTCCCTGCGCGTAAGTTTCAGTGCCGCCAAGCACATGCGCCAGCCACGAAAAGCCCAAAGCATCGGCAATTTTGGCGGAACTGCTGATGATGCCAAGCTTCTGGAGGCTGTTTTTCGTGCTCCAATCGCGCACCGGCAACCCGTGCGGAACCTTCTTTACCCGTTCGAGCCAGGCCACCGCTTCGCGCTCTTCGCCGATCTCATCGACGAGCTTTAGACCAATCGCTTGGCGCCCGGTGAAGACACGTCCGTCATCGACAGCCGCTAATTGCGCATCGCTCATCCCGCGGCGGGTCTTCACCAGGTCCTTGAACCAAGTGTAACTGTCCGCGACAAGCGAGGCTAAAGCGGCGCGGACCTCCGGCGAGGTCGGTTCAAAGCCGCTGGGCTCCGCCTTGAGCGGCGAGGATTTCACCGAATCCATCTTCACCCCGACCTTGCCGAGAAGCCCGGAGAGATCCGGATATTGAAACAGCACGCCGATCGAACCGACGAGCGCGTTGCCGGGTGAAACGATGTGGTCGGCGCCGAGCGCCGCAATATAAGCACCCGAAGCCGCCATCGTGCCGACAACCGCCACGGTCGGTTTTTTCGCCGCCAGCCGACGCAAGGCAATGAAGAGTTTTTCCGCACCGGTCGTCGTGCCGCCAGGACTGTCGACCGCAAGAATCACAGCTTTGGCGTTGGAATTCGACACGTCGTTGATGAGCTTCAGCGTCGCCCGGTCGCCGGTGATCAGGCCGCTGATGCTGATCCGCGCAATATGCTGCGAACCGAAGTTGGCGCGCCCCGAGAAACGCAGCCCAATGAGCACGAGGCCGGCAATCAGCAGCAGGATCGAGACCAACCGCCAGAAGGACAATTTTCGCTGCAGCAGCCGCCGATCGACGATGTAGTCGGCGGGAGACGTGTTCGACATGCCTTATTCCTCGGCTGTGGAAGCCGGCGCGAACCTAGCGCGCTTTCCGCGCAGAGGGAACATCCGCCCGACAAGAAATCGCGCCAATTCATGACGTTGGCAGCCGTTCTCATCAGAAAGCCGGCAAATTTTTGGAACTTTCTCTAAGCCATGCTCGCCGCCTGGCGCGGGCCACCCGGCAGTCGCAAAAAAGCCCGCGTGGCAATGCCGCGCGGGCTCGGATCGGTGATGATCGATCGCTAAATTTTGACGAGTTTATTCCTCGTCCTTTTTCTTCTTGGTGGCCTTTTTGGCTTCGCTGTCGCGCGCCTTGAGCGCCGCGCCAAGGATATCGCCGAGCACCGCGCCCGAATCGGCCGAACCGAATTGGGCAATCGCCTCTTTCTCTTCGGCAACCTCAAGCGCCTTGATCGAGACCGCAACCTTGCGGGCGCGGCGATCGAACTGGGTGATGCGGGCATCGACCTTTTCGCCGACGGCGAAACGATCCGGCCGCTGATCGGCGCGGTCGCGCGCCAATTCGCTGCGCTTGATGAAAGCAACGAGATCGGTGCCGGCAATCTTCACGTCGATGCCGCCTTCCTTCACGTCGATCACTTCGCAAGTGACGATCGCACCCTTTTTGAAGTCGGCGCCGCCCTCTTCGGCAGCCGGCGCCGCGAACGGATCGCTCGCGAGCTGCTTGATGCCGAGCGAAATGCGCTCCTTCTCGT
>JAJXZN010000315.1 GCA_021780015.1 Pseudomonadota bacterium | reverse complement strand
ACGCGACGATCTGCGTCGCGATCGGGTAACGATGAAGACACCTGTCGCACTGGTCGCTGCGGCGCTGACGGCGGCGATCCTGCTGGCAGCGTCACTCCTGATCGCCACCGGAACGCGCGGCGAGGACGCATTGCTGCGCGCCGACAACCTTGCACAGCCTGCGCCGACATTGCCGGCTTCGAAATGAGGTCAGATCGGGCCACGTTGCGCCGCCGCGAGGTTCAGGGGGCCGGTGGCGGCACACGAGCCTTCATCACGACCATTTGTGAAAAATGAAAAACGCGCCGAGCGCGATGAACGCAAATCCCAGTCCGTGATTCCATCCCAGCGGCTCCCTGAGATATAGAACCGAGAAGCCGGCGAACACGATCAGCGTGATCACCTCCTGCATGGTCTTGAGCTGAGCCGCGCTATACACCGCGCTGCCCCAGCGATTGGCGGGGACCGCCAGCCAGTACTCGAAGAATGCGATCCCCCAGCTCACCAGGATGGCCACCGGCAGCCAGGTTTCCTTGAATTTCAGGTGACCGTACCAGGCGAACGTCATGAATACGTTGGAGGCAAACAACATCAGGACCGGCAGGACCGACGGCGAAACAGTTGGCATGAATATCCCTTCGAAATTTCAGCATCATGTTCTCCCGGCAAACGCTTTCGCGGTCATCGCGAGGCAAAACCGGTTTCCATTTTTCCCGATCATGCCCCAACACATGAAGCCGGAACCCGGTTCCTTGCTCGATCGATATCATTCGATTCGAAATAACGGAAACTGGGCTCGCCGACGGCTTTTCGGCCCCCCGCGCCGGCGGCCGCGATCGTGGCCTGGCCGGGATTTGCGCGCGGCCGAATGTCGGGCCGCGGCACCGAGCGCCAAACCGGATTGATCCTTTTCATTCCCGTCTCTAAGAGGAGGCAGGCGGCCTGCCAGTGCCGCCTGATCGATCCTCCATTCGCGAATGAAGAAATGTCTGACGCTCTCGCCATCCGCTTCGTGACCCGGCAGGACTACGACCGATGGCTGCCCTTGTGGGACGGCTACAACGCGTTCTACGGACGAGCGGGCGCAACCGCGCTTTCCCCCGAAATCACCGCGATGACATGGGCGCGCTTCTTCGACGCCGATGAACCTGTCCATGGCCTTGTCGCCGAGAGCGGCGGACAATTGCTCGGCCTGACGCACTATCTGTTTCACCGCAGCACCACGGCCATCGAGCCGGTCTGCTATTTGCAGGATCTGTTCACCGGCGAGCGCGCGCGCGGCAAAGGCGTCGGCAAGGCCCTCATCAACGCGGTCTATGAACAGGCCAGGCGTGCCGGATCGCGCCGCGTGTATTGGCAAACGCACGAGACCAACCACGCCGCGCAGCAGCTCTACAACAAGGTCGCCGAGCACTCCGGATTCGTGGTCTATCGCAAGCTGTTCTGACGCGTGCGCAATGGCGGCCGCCGCCGAGGTTTCCGGCCGGTCCGTGGCGCCGGGCGGTCCTGTGGATAAGTACGGCTGTCATGGCGGCGTAACAAAGCAACGCTAGGGTCCGGCCGCGTCTGATCAGGCCCCCCGTCAAGGATCACGCGCCACAAGCGGTCCCCGTCAGTCGCCGCGTCTGACCGGGGCCGCATTTTTTTGCCGTATCGCCGATAGCGATGAATCATGGCACCGGCCCTCGTCGACCATCCCGGCCCCGCCCCCGATGGCGCCCAGGCCGAAATATGCACTATGATTGCCTCCGATACGGCTTGGCAGGATCGATCCATGCAAATTCGCAACCTCGGCGGCTCGGGCTTACGCGTTTCCGCCGTCGGCCTCGGTTGCAACAATTTCGGCCAGCGCACCGACCTCGAAACCTCGCGCAAGGTGATCCACAAGGCGATCGACCTCGGCATCACGCTGTTCGATACCGCCGATATCTATGCCGGCATCGGCGGCTCCGAGACGGTGCTCGGCGAGGTGCTCGGCGACCGGCGCAAGGACATCGTGCTGGCGACGAAATTTTCCAAGCCGATGAGCAGCGACGGCACCAAACAGGGCGCGTCGCGGCGCTACATCATGTCCGCCGTCGAGGCCAGCCTGAGGCGGCTGAAGACCGACTATATCGATCTCTACCAGCAGCATGATTACGATTCGCTGACGCCGATCGAGGAAACCTTGCGGGCGCTGGACGACCTGGTCCGGCAGGGCAAGGTGCGCTACATCGGCAATTCGAATTTTCCGGCCTGGCGCATCGCGGAAGCCGAGTACGTCGCGCGCGCGATGAACGTCAATCGTTTCATCTCCTGCCAGGACGAATACAGCCTGGTGGTGCGCGATATCGAGAAGGATCTGCTGCCGGCAGCGCAGGAGTACAATCTCGGACTGTTACCGTTCTTCCCGCTCGCCAGCGGACTGCTCACCGGCAAATACAAGCGCGGCTCTGCGGCGCCGGAGGATACGCGCTTTGCCAAAGCACCGGCCTTGCGCGATCGCTATGTCACGCCACGCAACGAGGACATCGTCGAGAAGCTGCAGGCTTTCGCACAAGCGCGCGGCCACACCATGCTCGAACTGGCGTTCTCATGGCTGGCGTCGCGGCCGCAGGTGGCAAGCGTCATCGC
>JAJXZN010000182.1 GCA_021780015.1 Pseudomonadota bacterium | reverse complement strand
CCGAAGCGTCACCGAATCCTTTACCGATGAAGAATTTCGGCGTGATCGTCGAAAACGGGTCGGACGGCAACGACGCGCTTTGCGGACTGCCGGTACGGCCGATCTCGGCGCTCACGGCCGCCGAGATGATGAACTCGTGCTCGGGGTTCTGGAAGAAGGCGAACTTGGCTTCGGTTTCGATATTGGCCCAGCCTTGCGCTTTGGGATTGCGCTGCCATGTAAAGCCTTTGGAGCCGATCGAAAGGCCAAGATCGGGCGTGATCGTCTTCATATATTCCCATCCCAGCGAAGTGGAGATCGGCCCCAGCGTTCCGTCGGGATTGGCGGCGGCGAGGTAGGAAAACGTCGGCAGGGCCAGTTCATCGTTGACGCCTGGATCGTCGATTGTGAGCGTCGCCGGGAAGACGCGATTGCCGACGATGGTGTGGGCGCAGACGGAGCTTGCGGCGAGCATAAGCGACGCGGCCGCGAGCGCGCGCGTGAAGTGTCGAGACATGGAAAATCCTCAGCTTGAAGAAAACGGTGCCAGCCTCGGCAGGCCGCAACAGCAGCACTCATGCCGCGCAGCGACCAGCAAGCAGGCAGGGCAATGCGAAGCGGCGCGCCGCTTCGTCTCTAGCTGAAGCAGGGAGGGCCGCGTGGCTGCGCCGCGATGGCGAAGCGCAGACGCAAGAAAGCCCGAGTGGGCCGCGGCTGTATCCGTGTCGCCACGGACGCAAGAACGGCAAGCGCGATGATCGGCGCCAGCGCGAGCGCCGCATGGCAATGCAGCGCGCAGAAGGGGCAGGAATGCTGCTGCTGGGGTACGCCGCCGGATTTCGATGCCGGCGTCTCATCGCCCGAAGCGGCATGGCAGATCGGGAAGCCGGACAGGTCCGGCCCTGACGTAAACCCGGCCATGCAGAGCGCCGCGGCGGCGAGCTGCAGATAAAGCCCGAGAATGGCAAGGCCGGCGACAAATTGATTGCGCACCGGAGGCTTCAGGCGAAGTCCGCCGATCGGCGCGATCAATCTGTTTGCCGCAAGGCCCTTCACGCCATCGTCCCCCGCGCGAACCTAGGCCAATCAGGCCGCGCGGGATAGAGTGTTACGATAGTTTCGCGATTTCGTCACGCTCTGTAGCGTGCCCGGCACACCTCAGACGGTCTTGGCGGCAGTCTGGCCGAAGAGATGTTTGCGCGCTTCGTCGTCTGGCGGGGCCGGCGGCGCGGGATTGATCTCCTTGGCCTTGGCATAGGCGGCAATCGTTGCCGGGCGCGCTTTGATTGCCTCGAACCAGCGCTTCAGATGCGGAAAATCGTCGAGAGTCTGGCCTTGCGCCACATAAGGCACGATCCAGGGATAAGAGGCCATGTCGGCGATCGAATACTCGCCGGCGAGAAATTCGCGGTCGGCGAGGCGCTTGTTCATTACGCCATAGAGCCGGTTTGTCTCGTCCATATAGCGTTTGATGGCGTAAGGGATCTTCTCCGGCGCGTAATTGCGGAAATGATTGTTCTGTCCGGCCATCGGGCCGAGGCCGCCGACCTGCCAGAACAGCCATTCGAGCGTCGCGATTCGCTTGCGGATATCGGAAGAAAGGAACTTGCCGGTCTTTTCGGCGAGATAGAGCAGGATCGCGCCGGATTCGAACACCGAGATCGGGGGGCCGCCGTCCTTGGGCGCGCGATCGACGATCGAGGGGATGCGATTGTTCGGCGCGATGGCCAGAAACTCGGGCTTGAACTGTTCGCCGCGGCCGATGTTCACCGGATGGATTTCATAAGGAAGCTGCGCTTCCTCCAGAAACAGTGTGATCTTATGGCCGTTCGGCGTCGTCCAATAATAGAGTTCAATCATGCTCGACGTCCTCATTGGTCGTGCGGCCGAAGCGGATCGGCATCCAAGATGACGGCTAGCGTCCTTCGCCGGCATCCCAGAGCGCGTTCAGCCCCTCGCGATAGGTCGGATAGGCGAGCGCGACGCCAAGCTCGTTTTTCAGCTTGCCGTTTGCCGCACGCTTGTTCTCCTCATAGAAGCTGCGCGCCAGGGGACTCAAGGCCGCGGTCTCGAAATCTTCCTCCGGCGGGGGCGCCCGGCCCATCAATTTCGCGGCATAAGCGATGACATCCTGCGGCGGCGCCGGCTCGTCGTCGGCGACGTTCCAGATGTCGTTGGCGCCCTCATAGGCGAGCGCCGCGGCGATGGCGCTCGCAATGTCGGCGGCATGAATGCGGTTGAACACCTGGTGCTTCTTCACCACCCGTTGCGCCGTGCCGTTCTTCAATTGCACGAGCGCGTTGCGGCCCGGCCCATAAATGCCGGCGAGGCGCAAAATCTGGATCGTCTTGCGGTCGTCTTTAGCGAGCGCCTGCCAGGCTTTTTCGGCGCGCAGCCGCGCGATCGAGCGCGGCTGTTTCGGCGCCGGCACGCGCGTCTCATCGACCCATTCACCGGCCCGGTCGCCATAGACCCCGATGGTCGAGAGATAGATGATCCTGAGCCGCTGCGGCAGTTGCGACAGCAGGCGCTGGGCATCGGCCAGCGCCAGTTCGGTGTCGATCGGGCTGTCGGGGTTGTCGCGGTCCTCGGCGATGCCCGGAATCTCGGTCATGAACA
>JAJXZN010000160.1 GCA_021780015.1 Pseudomonadota bacterium | reverse complement strand
CATCTTCGCCGTATCGGAGGGATAGGGCGAGGAGCGCGAGTAGCGCGGATAGGTGGTGAACCCGATCTGGTTGTTGATGATGAAATGGATCGAGCCGCCCGTGCGGTGGCCTTTCAGGCCGGAGAGGCCGAAACATTCGGCGATCACGCCCTGGCCGGCAAAGGCGGCGTCGCCGTGAATTAAGAGCGGCAGGACTTTGCTGCGCTCGACATAATCGTGCAATTGATCCTGCTTGGCGCGCACTTTGCCGAGCACGACCGGATCGACGATTTCGAGATGCGACGGATTGGCGGTCAGGGACAGATGGACGTGATTGCCGTCGAAGTCGCGATCGGACGAGGCGCCCAAGTGATATTTGACGTCGCCCGAGCCCTCGACTTCGCTCGGGGTGAACGATCCGCCCTTGAATTCGTGAAAGATGGCGCGGTGGGGCTTCGCCATCACTTGTGAGAGCACATTGAGGCGGCCGCGGTGCGCCATGCCGAAGACGATCTCTTTAACGCCAAGCGCGCCGCCGCGCTTGATCACCTGTTCCAGCGCCGGGATCATGGCTTCGCCGCCGTCGAGGCCGAAGCGCTTCGTGCCGGTGAATTTGAGATCGAGGAATTTTTCGAAACCTTCGGCTTCGATCAGCTTATTGAGGATGGCGCGCTTGCCCTCGCGCGTGAAGGTAATCTCCTTATTCGGGCCCTCAATCCGCGCTTGCAGCCAGGATTTTTCCGCCGGATCTGAAATGTGCATGAATTCATAGCCGATCGTGCCGCAATAAGTGCGGCGCAGAATGGCCAGCATCTGCGGGATCGTCGCGAATTTGAGCCCCAGTACGCCGTCGATGAAAATCTGCCGCGTGTAATCGGCTTCGGTGAAGCCGAAGTTCGAGGGGTGCAGCGCCTCGTGCTCGCTCTTGGCCTGGAGGCCCAACGGATCGAGATCGGCGTCGAGATGACCGCGCATGCGATAAGCGCGGATCATCATGATGGCGCGGACGGAATCGCGCGTCGCCTGGCGCAATTCCGCGTCGGCATGACCGGCGACCTTCGGCTCGGCCTTGAGCTTGGTGCCGACCGCCCGTTCGATCGCGCCCCAGTCGCCGTCGAGTGCGGCAAGCGTCTCATCTCGCGCCGGCGGCGTAATTTCGGCTTTCCAGGCAGGACCCTGCACGCTTTTGCCGACCTCGATCGGGTCGTCCTTCAGTTCGGCGAAGAAGCTCTGCCACTGCGGATCGACCGAATTCGGGTCGCGTGTGTAATTCTCGTAAAGCTGTTCAGCATAGGTGGCGTTGCCGCCGTCGAGGAAGGAGGTGAGGGCGAAGGTGTGATTGCTCGTCGAGCGCGCCAGCGCTGCGCCGCCGGAGCCGCTCTGCCCATTGGTGCCTTGTCGTGCCATAGCTGTCTCCGAGCTTTCGCTCTTTCTTGAATTGCTTGCCGGCTTGCTTATCGCCGCAACACATCCGCCAACGTCTTGCCGAGCCGGGCGGGCGATGGCGAAACCACAATGCCGGCTGCCTCCATCGCGGCGATTTTTTCATCCGCGCCGCCCTTGCCGCCCGAGATGATCGCGCCGGCATGACCCATGCGGCGGCCCTTCGGCGCGGTGCGGCCGGCGATGAAGCCGACGACCGGCTTCTTGCGGCCGCGTTTGGCCTCGTCACGCAGGAATTGGGCCGCATCTTCTTCCGCGCGGCCGCCGATCTCGCCGATCATGATGATTGCTTGCGTCTTAACGTCAGCGAGGAAAAGCGCGAGCACGTCGATGAACTCCGTGCCTTTGACCGGATCGCCGCCAATCCCGACGGCCGTCGTTTGGCCGAGGCCTTCGCGGCTTGTCTGAAACACTGCTTCGTAGGTAAGCGTCCCCGACCGCGAAACAATGCCGACGCTGCCGGGCAAGAAAATGTTGGCTGGCATGATGCCGATCTTGCTCTCGCCGGCCGTAACGATGCCGGGGCAATTCGGCCCGATGAGGCGCGATTTCGAACCGCAGAGTGCCCGCTTGACGCGCACCATGTCGAGCACCGGAATGCCCTCGGTGATCGCGACGATCAGCGCAATCTCGGCATCGATCGCCTCGCAGATCGCATCGGCCGCACCGGGCGGCGGCACATAGACGACGCTGGCTTCGGCGCCGGTTGCATCGCGCGCCTCTTTGACCGTCTCGAAAACCGGCAGATCGAGATGCCGCGTTCCGCCTTTGCCGGGCGAAACGCCGCCAACCATCTTCGTGCCATAGGCAATCGCATGCTGCGAATGGAACGTGCCGTTTTTGCCGGTAAAGCCCTGGCAGATGATCTTCGTCTCTTTGCCGATGAGGATGGACATTGGCTCATGCCTTCTTCACGGCAGCGACGATCTTCTGCGCGGCATCGTCGAGATCGTCGGCGGCGATGACGTTGAGGCCTGAATCGGCGACGATCGCCTTGCCGAGTTCGACATTGGTGCCTTCGAGGCGCACCACGAGCGGCACTTTGAGGCCGACCTCTTGCACGGCGGCGATCACGCCTTCGGCGATCACGTCGCATTTCATGATGCCGCCGAAAATATTGACCAGAATGCCTTCGACATGCGGATCGGCGGTGATGATCTTGAAGGCGGCGGTCACCTTGTCGGCCGTGGCGCCGCCGCCCACATCGAGAAAATTCGCCGGTTCCGCGCCATAAAGCTTGATGATGTCCATTGTCGCCATGGCCAGCCCGGCGCCGTTGACCATGCAGCCGATCGTGCCGTCGAGCGCGACATAAGAGAGATCGTGCTTGGCAGCCTCGGTCTCTTTCGGATCTTCCTCGCTCTCGTCGCGCAGTGCCGCGATGTCGGGATGCCGAAACAGAGCATTGTCGTCGAAGCCGATCTTGGCATCGAGGCATTTGAGCATGTTGTTCTTGTCGAGGATCAGTGGGTTGATCTCGAGCAGCGCCATGTCCTTGGCGAGAAAAGCCGCGTAGAGTTTTTGCGCAAGGCTGACGGCTTGCTGAGCCGCCTCGCCCGTCAGCTGCAGCGCCGCGGCCAGCGTGCGTCCGTGATGCGGCAGGATGCCGGTTGCCGGATCGACGCTGAAGGTTATGATTTTGTCCGGCGTCTGCCGCGCGACCTCTTCGATCGACATGCCGCCTTCGGTCGAGGCGACGAAGGCCACTTCGCTTGTTGTTCGGTCGAGGAGCAAAGCGAGATAGAACTCCTTTGCCACGGCCGAACCGTCTTCGATATAGAGCCGGTTGACTTGCCGGCCGGCGGCGCCGGTCTGCACGGTGACAAGCGTCTTGCCGAGCATTTTGGCGGCTTCGGCGGCGGCCTCTTGCGGCGAGCGCGCTAGACGCACGCCTCCGGCGCGACCCGCCTCTGCCTCCTTGAACGTTCCCTTGCCGCGGCCGCCGGCATGGATCTGCGCCTTCACGACATAGACGGGCCCGGGCAGACTTTGCGCTGCGGCTTCGGCCTCGGCGGCGTCGCGGATGGCGACACCCTGCGCCACCGGAACATCAAAGTCCCGGAGGATCGCCTTGGCCTGATATTCGTGAATGTTCATCGCAGTCACAGTTCGGCGCCGTGCCCCGGCGCGCGGGACGCCTAATCTGCAAAGACCGGATTGATGCTCTTGCAGGCCTCGACCAGCGCTTGCACCGAGGCGACCGATTTCTCGAACATCTTCTTCTCTTCGGCATCGAGCGTCACTTCGACGACGCGTTCGACCCCGTTGGCGCCGATGACGACCGGAACGCCGACATAGAGATCCTTGACGCCGTATTCGCCGTTGAGCTGCGCCGCACAGGGCAGCACCCGGCGTTCGTCGCGCAAATAGGATTCGGCCATGGCGATGGCGGAGGCCGCCGGCGCATAGAAGGCGGAACCGGTCTTCAACAGGCCGACGATTTCGCCGCCGCCCTTGCGGGTGCGCTCGACGATGGCATCGAGCCGCGCCTGCGTCGTCCAGCCGGCCTTGACGAGATCGGGCAGCGGAATGCCGGCCACCGTCGAATAGCGCAGCGACGGCACCATATCGTCGCCATGGCCGCCGAGCACGAAGGCGCTCACATCCTTCAACGCGACCTTAAACTCCTCGGCGAGGAAATGGCGGAAGCGCGCCGAATCGAGCACGCCGGCCATGCCGACGACCATATTGGCCGGCAGGCCGGTCTTCTTCTGCAGTGCCCAGACCATGGCGTCGAGCGGGTTGGTGATGCAGATGACGAAGGCCGTCGGCGCATGTGCCAGAATGCCGTCGCCGACCGATTCCATCACCTTGAGATTGATGCTGAGCAGATCGTCGCGGCTCATGCCCGGTTTGCGCGGCACGCCGGCGGTGACGATCACGACGTCCGCACCAGCGATGGCGTCATAGCTGTTGGCGCCTTTGATCTGCGCCGAAAATCCTTGTTCGGCGGCCGATTGGCCAAGATCGAGCGCCTTGCCCTGGGGAATGCCTTCGGCAATGTCGAAGAGGACGATGTCGCCCAATTCCTTCAGTGCAGCGATATGGGCAAGCGTTCCGCCGATCTGTCCGGCGCCGACCAATGCGATCTTTCGGCGAGCCATTGTCATTCCTTGCGTCGCGCCTATTGCACTGCGGCATGGCGATGACGGGTTCTCGCCAATCTAGGCGACAAAAGCAAGTCTGAGGCCCTTGGCCATTCGGCTAAGCTCCACCTTTGTGGCCGAATTGGGAGGCGCGCCGTAAGCGGCCTATTTTTCAACCCATTAGGCTAAAAAATCCCGCGCCCATGATGGCGAAATAGGCAGAGACGAATTACAAAATATGTAATTCGTAACGGGATTATAGCGCGCCTCGGGCAAGGGCCTGGCCGACGATGGAGAGCAATTTTGCCGCCCGGCTCTCCAGCTCCGCGCGGGGAATTTCAGCATCGGCGCGCATCGTCGCCGGCGACAAAAAGCGGTGCATCGCGTCGAGAACAAAAAGCGTTGCCGCGGCTTGGTCGTCAATCAGATAGGCACCACTGCCGTGACCCTCGTCGAGAATGCGAGAGAGCGCGCGGGCAATGCGTTGCTGATGCCGGCGGGCGATGTCAGCCTGCGCCTCCGTCGCGGCGCAAAGAAGATCGAAAATTTTCGGATCGGTCGTCAGCTTGTCGCGATAGGCGCGATGGATCGCAAAAAGCAGCCGCTCGAGCTTGTCGTGCGCCGGGTCCGGCGCATCGGCGATGATTCTCAGGCCCGCTTCGAGCGGCGCGAGCCAGGCCGCGGTGACGGCTTCGAGCAGCGCCGTCTTGGAACGGAAATAACGATAGACATTGGCGTGCGACATGCCGGCCGCCTCGGCGATTTCCGTCACGGTCAGCCGCGCGGCACCCCGGCGACGCACATATTCGCTCGCAAGGTCGAGCAGGCGCAGATCGGTCGAAGGTTTCGCAGGCGAAACGCGCAGCGCCATGTCTGCCTCAAATCTCTTTGTCTCAAGTCTCGGCGAGGCCGCTCGTATCGGCACCATTGCTTTGGCCGTGCGGCAAGGCAAGGTAGGCGGCGGAACGCATTTCCATGAGCCGCGAGACGGTCCGGGCGAATTCGAAAGCCTCGCGGCCGGCCTTGGCGACATAAAGCTCGTGCGGTTCGGCGGCGGCCGAGGCGATCAGCTTTACGCGCTGATCGTAAAGCGCGTCGATCAGCAGGATGAAACGTTTGGCTTCGTTCGTCTGCGCAGAGCCGATGACCGGAATATCGTCGACGATGACGGTGTGGAAATTCTCGGCGATAGCGAGGAAGTCGCGCGGTCCGAGCGGCGCGACGCAAAGATCGGTGAAATGGAAGCGCGCGACGCGGCTTTTCGCCTGCGGCACGCGCAGGCTGCGGCCAAGGAATTCGAGATTTTTCGGCCCGGCTTTTTCCGTGCCGGTGAGCGAAGCAAAGGCGCGCGTCAGAGCCGCAAAAGCTTTATCGTTCGCGGGCACGTGGAAGACCGGTTCGCCCTTGAGCTTCTCGAGCCGGAAGTCGGTGCGCGCGTCGAGCTGCAGCACATCCATTTGCGCGTGCAAAGCGTCGATGAAGGGCAGGAACAGGGCACGGTTCAAGCCTTCCTTGTAAAGGTCGCCGGGCACGACATTCGACGTCGCGACAACGACGACCCCGGCCTGAAACAGCGCCTTGAACAGGCGGCCAAGGATCATCGCGTCGGCGATATCGGTGACGGCGAATTCATCGAGGCAGAGAAGCCATGCTTCCCGCGCCAGCGCCTCGGCGACGGGGGTGATCGGGTCGTCGCCCTTGATGCGGCCTTCTTTCACCTGCTGGCGAAATGCGAAGATGCGCGCATGCACATCGGCCATGAAAGCATGGAAATGGGTCCGCCTTTTGTGGCTGAGTTCTGCCTCTTCGAAGAACATGTCCATCAGCGCCGTCTTGCCGCGGCCGACCGAGCCCCAGATGTAGATGCCGCGCAGCGGTGCCGATTGTTGTTGCGCGCCGACGAGCCAGCCGAGCGCAGCGCTTTTGCGCGTCGGCCGATAGAAGGCAAGGTGTGTCGCCAATGCCTGCAGGGCGTGCAGAACTTTTTCCTGCGCCGGGTCGCGTTCGAACTCGCCGCGCTTCACCCGCGCGGAATAACGTTCAAGAAGAATGTTCGGCACGCAAACTCCGATCGCCGGTCTATCGCGGACAAGACTTCCATTGTGCAGGTAATGCGGCCGCGGGAAAGTGCGGTTCTGCGCCGCGTCTGCCGTCGGCTTTTATTTGGCTGCTTTGATGAGCGCCCAGACGTGGGTGATGTAGCGCTCGACCATCGGGTCGGTGCTGGTTTGGGCGTAAAGCCGCGTCATTGTATCGGCGTCGGGGTATATCGCCTTGTTGTCGGCGAGGTCGTGCGGGAGGAGCGCCTTGGCCGCGAGAACGCCGCTCGCAAAGCCCGTCGATTGGCTGTTGCGCGCCGCAATGTCGGGCCGCATCAGATAATCGATCAGCGCATAGGCTGCGGCGACATGCGGCGCGTTGGCCGGGATCGCCAGATTGTCGAGGCCGAGGACGCTGCCCTCCTTCGGCGTCGCATCGCCGATCTCCATGCCATTGTCCGCCTCCTCGGCGCCGCGGCGCGCTTGCGCGGCATCGCCCGACCAGCCGACCGCGAGGCAGATATCGCCATTGCCGAGCGCGCTGACATAATCGGTCGAGGTGAAGCGCGTGATATTGCGATGCAGGCCGGCGAGAAGATCGGCGGCGCGATGCAGATCGCGAAAATTGCGCGTCGCCGGGTTGCGTTTGAGATAGATCAGCGCCAAGGCGAACATCGTGTGCGGATCGTCCAGCACGTCGACGCCGCAATCGGCGAATTTCGCCAGATTGTCCGGCTGGTAGACGAGATCCCAGGAATCGGGCGCCGCGTCGCCGAGCCGGTCGCGCGCCTTATCGGCATCATAGGCGATGCCCGCAGTGTACCACATATAATTGACGGCATATTGATTGCCCGGATCGTCGGCGGCGAGCTGCGCCATGATCTCGGGCCAGAGGTTCTTGACGTTTGGTAGGCGGCCCTTGTCGAGCTTCTGCAAAAGCCCGGCGCGGATCAGCCGGTGGAGCAAAGGCGCCGAGGGCATCACGACATCATAATCGCCGCCGCCGTCGGCGAGCTTGCTTTCCAGCGCCGCTTCGGTGTTGAAAGTGTCGTAGACGACCTTGATGCCGGTTTGCTTGGTAAAATCCGCAAGCACCTGCGGATCGACGTAATCGGCCCAGCCGAGAATATTGACTTGGTTCTCGGCGGGGCTGCCGGCACGGGCAGGACCCCAGCCGGCGAGCGCCGCAAGAAGCAGGATCGGCACAGCGATGCGGCGAAATGTCATGGTTCTGTGTCGCGGCGGCTGGGCGCCTTTGTCAAGCCTCGTACGGGAGTTTTGAATGGCTGGCGAAATTCGCTCGCTGCTCGTGCTGGGCGGGGCGCGCAGCGGCAAGAGCCGCTATGCGCAAGGCCTCGCCGAACAATCCGGCAAGAGGCGCATCCTGATCGCAACCGCCGAGGCCGGCGATACCGAAATGGCAAAGCGGATCGCCCTGCATCAGGCCGCGCGCGGCGCAGAATGGCGCACGCTCGAAGCGCCGCTGGCGCTCGCCGAGGCTTTGATCGCGGTGGCGGCGGCGGAGACGATCGTGCTCGTCGATTGCCTGACCCTCTGGCTCACCAATCTCATGCTCGCCGGTCGCGATGTGGCGGCCGAGAGCCAGCGCCTTGCCGCGCTCATACCGGCGCTGGCGGGCCCGGCCATCTTCGTCTCCAACGAGGTCGGCGCCGGCATCGTCCCGGACAACCGGCTGGCGCGGGAGTTTCGCGATGCGCAGGGCCGGCTCAACCAGAGCGTCGCCGCGGCTTGCGAGGGCGTCGTGTTCGTTGCCGCGGGCCTGCCGCTGACTTTGAAACCCGGGCAGCATATTGCACCAAAATTATAGGCTTTTCGGGGCTCGCAAATCGCCATTGCGCCTCCCAAGTGCAGGGCTTATGAGCAAACACGAATGTAAATTCCGGTATATATCTTATGTTGACTGTAAATAGAGCTTTGACGCCGCACCTGCGCCGTCTCGAAGCCGAGTCGATCTTTATCATGCGTGAGGTCGTGGCCGAGTTCGCCAAGCCGGTCATGCTCTATTCGATCGGCAAGGATTCCGGCGTCATGCTGCATCTGGCGCAGAAGGCCTTCCATCCCGGCAAACTGCCGTTCCCCTTGTTGCATGTCGATACGACATGGAAGTTCAAGGATATGATTGCGTTTCGCGATGCGACCGCCAAGCGGCTCGGCGTCGAACTTATCGTCCACACCAATGCGGACGGGTTAAAGCGCGGCATTTCCCCTGTCGCTTCGGGTTCGGCATTGCATACGCAAGTGATGAAGACCGAGGCTTTGCGCCAGGCACTTGACAAATACGGTTTCGACGCGGCCTTCGGCGGCGCTCGCCGCGACGAGGAAAAGAGCCGCGCCAAGGAGCGCATCTTTTCGCATCGCTCCGCCGCGCATGCCTGGGATCCGCGCAATCAGCGCCCGGAACTTTGGCGGCTCTACAACACGCGGATCAAGCCGGGCGAATCGATGCGCGTCTTTCCGTTGTCGAATTGGACCGAGCGCGACATCTGGGACTATACGGCGGCGGAGGCGATTCCTGTCGTGCCGCTCTATTTTGCCAAGGAAAGGCCGGTCGTCGAGCGCAACGGCACACTCATCATGGTCGATGACGAGCGCCTGCCGCTCAACCCCGGCGAGACGCCGCGGCTGGAGCGCGTCCGCTTCCGCACCCTCGGCTGCTATCCCTTGTCCGGCGCCATCCGCTCCGACGCCGCGACGCTCGAAGAGATCATCGCCGAAATGCGGACGGCGAATACGTCGGAGCGCCAGGGACGGCTCATCGATCACGATGAATCGGGTTCGATGGAAAAGAAAAAGCGCGAAGGCTATTTTTGATGAACGAGCTGATCGAACGCAGCATCTTCCCCGCAGCCGAGGTGGACGCGGCCAATCTGCCGGCGCTGCGGTTCCTGACTTGCGGCTCGGTTGATGACGGCAAGTCGACGCTCATCGGCCGCTTGCTCTATGATCAGCAACTCATCCTCGACGATCAGCTTGCCGCGCTCGAGCGCGACTCCCAGAAGCACGGAACCGTCGGCAAAGATATCGATTTCGCGCTGCTCGTCGACGGGCTTGAGGCCGAGCGCGAGCAGGGCATCACCATCGATGTCGCCTATCGCGCCTTCTCGACGCCGCGCCGTTCGTTCATCGTCGCCGACACGCCCGGCCACGAGCAATATACCCGCAACATGGCGACCGGCGCATCGAACTGCGATCTTGCGATCCTGCTCGTCGATTCGCGCAAGGGTCTTTTGGCGCAGACGCATCGCCATGCAACCATCGTCTCGCTGCTCGGCATCCGCCATGTCGTGTTGGCCGTCAACAAGATCGATCTGGTCGATTACGACCAGGCGGTTTTCGACAAGATCGTCGCCGACTTCGAGAGTTTCGCAGCCAAGCTTGGATTTATCACTGTTCAGCCGATCCCGCTTTCGGCGCGCTTCGGCGACAACATCTCCGACAAAAGCGAGAGGACGCCCTGGTACAAAGGGCCGGCGCTGATCGACTATCTCGAGACTGTCGAAGTCGATGAAGACCTGAGCGGCCTGCCGTTCCGC
>JAJXZN010000222.1 GCA_021780015.1 Pseudomonadota bacterium | reverse complement strand
TGATCGCCGCCGCAGCCTTAGCGGCGTTGAGGGCGGCCTCATCGAGATGCTGCGTCGCCTCGGCGACGAGCGCCTGGCGCACCTGCGGATTGCGCGAAGCGATGCCGCAGGCAGCGAAGAGGCCGTATTTCTGCACCGGCGTCAGCGTCTCGTCGCTCGCCATCGACGAGAGATTGAGCCGCACGTCCTTGGCGAAATCGGCAATTTGATTTTTCAGCGCATCGAGCGACATGGCGTGATCTGATCCTTTTCAAAAGGGCACGCAACGAAACGGCGGAGCTTTTGGCCCCGCCGCGATCGTTGCCGAATTGTTTGGGCGGCTTACGCGGCCTTCAACGTCTCGCCGCCGACCTCGCGGCCGCAGGGGCAGAGCTCGTCCGTCTGCAGGGCATCGAGCACGCGCAGCGTATCCTTCGGCGCGCGGCCGACATTGAGATTCGTCGCATAGATATGCTGGATGACATTGTCCGGATCGACGACGAACGTATAGCGATAGGCAACGCCATCGGGCGAGCGCACGCCGAGGCCGTCGGTCAGCGAGCCGTTGGTGTCGGCGAAGGACCAGATCGGCAGCTTGTCGAGATCCTTGTGACTGCGGCGCCAGGCGAGCTTGACGAATTCATTGTCGGTCGAGCCGCCGAGGACGACGGCGTCACGGTCGGCGAACTCGCCGGAGAGCTTGGCGAATTCCGCGATCTCGGTCGGGCAGACGAAGGTGAAGTCCTTCGGATAGAAGAAGATGATCTTCCACTTGCCGGGGAAGCTCGCTTCCGTCAGCGTCTCGAAGGCCGAGACACCGTTCTCCTCGTGATTGTTGAAGCCGGGCTTGACGCCGGTCACCGAAAACGAGGGTAATTTATCTCCGATTCCAGCCATTCCAATATTCCTTTGACGGCAGTGCTTGTGGGAGGTCGCATCCGTCGGCCCTGAGGGGCGATGCTGCACTGCAATTAAAGAGCTTTACAAATTTCGATCAAGTCGAATATTTTTATCATCGTGTTCGATTTTCTCGATTGAGCTGCGCATGACGGTCAATGTGAACCTGCGCCATCTGCGCTATCTCGTGACGCTTTCCGAAAGCAGCACCTTTGCCGCGGCGGCCAAGGCGGCGGGCATTACGCAATCGACGTTAAGCGCCGCAATTCAGGGGCTTGAGGCCGAGTTCGGGCATCCGCTCATCGATCGCTCGGGGCGGCGGATGCAGCTCCTGCCCTTCGGCGAAGCCATGGTCCGCCGGGCCCGGCATATCCTCGCCGAGATCCAGGAATTGCCGGAATATGCGGCGCAGGACATCATGCCATTGGGCAAGCATCTGCGACTTGGTGTCATCCCCTCGGTCGCACCTTTCGTGCTGCCGAAGCTGTTGGCGAGCCTCGGCGAGGCCTATCCGTCGCTGCATCTTCGCGTCCGCGAAGGGCTGACGCAATCGCTCTTGACCGAGCTTGCGAGCGGGCGGCTCGACGCCGCCTTCCTCGCGCATGTGCCGTCGCTCGAGGGCGTGGAAATGGCCGAACTCGGCAAAGATCCGTTCTACCTCGCCGTCAAACGCGGTCATCCGCTCGCCGGCCGGGCGCAGGTGACGAAGGCGCATCTCGCCAGCGAGCCGCTGCTGCTGCTCGACCAAGGCCATTGCCTGCGCGAACATGCGATGGAGGCGCTCGGCCGCGACGCGATCGCCGAGGAAAACGACGTGCGCGCCGCATCGCTCTTGACCTTGGTGCAACTCGTCGAAGCCGGCATGGGAATTACGCTCTTGCCGAAGATTGCGCTCGAAGCCGCCGGCACGGCGGTTCAACTCATCCCCTATTCGGCTCCCAAGGCGGCGCGGACGCTGGTGCTCGTCTGGCGCAAAGGCGCGGTGCGGGCCGAAGACTATCGACTGCTCGCGGCGCATATCCGCGAACATTGCCTGCCGGATTTGGCGGCGTGAAGGCGGCTATTCTGCCGCCTTTTTGAAGTCCGGGAAGGTACAGTGCGCGTCATCCGTCTCGCGGCGGAAGGGCACGACATTGGCCGCCGTCTCGGTGAGCGGCAGTTGCAGCGTCTGCCAGACATCGACCATCGCTTCGACGAGATGGGCGACATGGCCGTCCGAATGTGCCGGCGAGGGCGTGATGCGCAGCCGCTCCGTGCCACGTGCGACGGTCGGATAATTGATCGGCTGGATATAGACGCCGTGGCGTTCGAGCAGCAGGTCCGAGGCCGCTTTGCAGCGCTCGGCATCGCCGACGAAGACCGGGACGATATGCGAATGATTGGCCATCACCGGCAGGCCGGCGGCCGAGAGCGCATGCTTGGTCAAATTGGCTTGGCGCTGATGCCGCGCCCGCAATTCGACGCCCTGCTCGCTCTTCAGGACTTGCACGGCCTTGCGCGCCGCGGCGGCGAGCGCCGGCGACAGCGCCGTCGTGAAGATAAACGAGGCTGCATAGGAGCGCACCGCGTCGATGATCGGCGCATCGGCCGTGATGTAGCCGCCGAGCGTGCCGAAGCCTTTGGCGAGGGTGCCCTCGATCACATCGATGCGGCCCATTTCGCCGTCGCGCTCGGCGATGCCGCCGCCGCGCGGGCCATACATGCCGACGGCATGGACCTCGTCGAGATAGGTCATCGCATT
>JAJXZN010000184.1 GCA_021780015.1 Pseudomonadota bacterium | reverse complement strand
GCTGAACACTCGGTCTATGAAGGCCGACAGCGGCTCGGACGTTATCGGCGAATC
Organism: Pseudomonadota bacterium; assembly: GCA_021780015.1. Taxonomy (GTDB): domain Bacteria; phylum Pseudomonadota; class Alphaproteobacteria; order Rhizobiales; family Beijerinckiaceae; genus Methylovirgula. The sequence continues at coordinate 2,568 of JAJXZN010000184.1, read as the reverse complement.
TCCCCCAAGCGTTACGAAGCCTATTCCGCGTCGAATCGCCTGTTGGGCATCTATCTCGGGCGCAAGGCTGCTTGGGCTGCGATCAATCGCCACGCTTCTCGGAGCGTCGAGCGATGAGGGCGATCAGGCACGCGGCCGAAAAGCGAGAAACCCGTTCCGATGAGGAACAGGCATCCGAACCTGGCGCTCAAGTCATCCTGATCCCGATGAGCCTGCGAGCGCTTTGGATGGATGTCTTGGCCCTCGATAAGCGCGTCGATAATGCATCGTTTCGCTTTGCGGCGATCGTCGCAGCCCACTTCAATCGAAAGAGCGGAACGGCATTTCTGACGCTGGAAACGATCGCTCGCGCGATGGCGATGTCGGAACGCACCGCGTTCGAATGCGCCAAGAAACTAGAGGCGCTGGGCTACCTTATCGTGAAGCGCCGCGAGTTCGGGGCGATCACCCGAAAGACGGCAAATGGCGAATTCAAAGTCAGGGCGGCCGGCGGCAAGGGCGTCGCAAATACGTATCTTCCGGCGCTGGACGGCTCGCAGGTAGCGGCGACGAGCGGCAGTCAAAATCTGGAAAAACGCCGCGATCTTTTGCTTAAGCTGAGCACCGAAAAGCCAAAGCCAAAGGTCGCAGTGGATTGCGACCTTTCCGCGCCAAAGGTCGCAGTGGATTGCGACCATTCGACCGATCAAAGGTCGCAATCTGACGCATCAAAGGTCGCAACCCATTGCGACCCTACCTTATCTCTTTCTTCGAAAGAGAACCTTACGCGCATGCGCGAGCCGAGCTGCGCTGATGCGCTCGGCTCGCTTGGCGCTGTCATCCGCCGTGAGATCGGCGATGACAAGTTCAAGTCATGGTTTGGCGCTGCAGAGATCGTCTCCGATACGCGGGAATGTCTCACGATCTCGATGCCGACCAGGTTCATCGTTTCGTATGTGCAAAACAACTGGGATCACAGGCTGCTCGCGTGGGTCGGCTTGGCTGGCAGGTCAAACGCGCAAGTAGCGCTGACGGTCGCGGATAGTCCGAAAGGGGCTTTGCGATGATCAGCCTTTTGCCAGTGTGCGCAGACGCGACAGCGATGACTTGGTTGCTCTGGCTGGTCTCGAACGGCCGCGCTGCTAAGGCGTGGATGGTGCCAATGCCGCAAAAACTTTTGGGCGGCGGCACCGTGCATGGGAGTTTTGCTTACACACACACAGACGCGGTGGATCAGACATGACCACTGCAGCGAAAGCGATCTCTTTTCTTGAACGACTCGAGATCCCCGAGGGGCCTCTGGCCGGCAAGCAACTGCGCCTGGCGCCATTTCAGGGGCAGTTTGTCGAAGGGGCCCTGGCTGATGGCGTCGGCGTCGCGGCGCTGTCGATCGGGCGCGGCAACGCCAAGACCGCGTTGTCCGCTGGCCTTGCGCTCGGCGCGTTGCTCGGCGAGTGGGACGCTCAACCGCGCCGGGAAGTCGTCCTGGCCGCCCGAACGCGTGACCAGGCGCGGGTCGCCTGGAACTTCTGTACCGCCTTCGCGCGCTCGCTTGACCGCTCCTCTGAAATCGAGATTCGCCGCCAGCCGCGATACGAGATCGAATTCACCGGAGACGGCGGCGGCCACGTCCTCCGCGCGATCGCCGCGGACGGAAAATCGGCCCTCGGCCTGGCGCCGACGTTCGCGCTCCTCGACGAGCGCGGCCACTGGATGACCGACCAGGGCAACGATCTCGAACACGCACTGCTATCCGGCCTCGGCAAGCGTGCCGGCCGCGCGATCATCATCTCGACGTCTGCGCCTGACGACGTGCATCCGTTCTCCCGCTGGCTCGACGAAGATCAGCCCGGCGTTTATCGCCAAGAGCATCGGCCGGCGCCGAATCTGCCTGCGGACGATCTTGAGAGCCTGAAGATCGCCAATCCCGGCGCCGAGCACGGCATCGGCGCGTCGCTCGATTGGTTGCAGGCGCAAGCGCGCCGCGCGATTGCCCGCGGCGGCTCCACGCTCACGACCTTCCGGCTCTACAACCGCAACGAACGCATCAGCGGCGAAAGCCGCGATGTCGTGCTGACCACCGATGAGTGGTTGGCATGCGAGAGCGACGATCTCTTTTTCGCGCCGCGCGAGGGCCAGGTCGTTGTCGGTATCGACCTGGGCGGCTCGGCGAGCATGTCGGCCGCGTCGTTTTACTGGCCGCAAAGCGGCCGGCTCGAATGCCTCGGATGGTTTCCTTCGAAGCCTGGCCTTCTTGACCGCGGGCAAAGCGATGGCGTCGGCGGCCGCTACGTCGAGATGGCAAGCCGAGGCGAGTTGTTCACGCTCGGCGATGCGACAGTCCCGGTGGCCGCCTTCCTCGGCGAGGTGATGCGGCGCGTCGAAGGCGAAGCAATCGCGGCGCTGGTGATGGACCGTTACAAGCAGAGCGAGCTCGGCGAAGCAATCGATCGCGCCGGCATCCGCGCCCGGCTTGTCTGGCGCGGCATGGGTTTCCGTGACGGCGGCGAGGATATCGAGCGGTTCAAGCGCGCCGCGTTCGATGGAAAGATCAAGGCGCGGCCGTCGCTGCTTCTGCGCTCGGCCTTC
>JAJXZN010000199.1 GCA_021780015.1 Pseudomonadota bacterium | reverse complement strand
CGGATAGGAGTTGATTGCCCGGCGCGCCGCGGCGATCATGCGGCGGGGGCGGACATGATCGTCGCGAAAAAAATCTTCGAACTGCCGGAATTCCACGCAACCGGCGGCCGGGTCATTAAAAATCTCCGCATCGGCTGGGAATGCTACGGCAGGCTCAATGCCGATCGCTCGAATGCAATCCTTGTCGCGCATTATTTTTCCGGCACCAGCCATGCCGCCGGCCGCTATGCGAAGGATGATGTCTATCCGGGTTATTGGGACGTCCTGATCGGCCCCGGCAAAGCGATCGATACGGATCGCTATTTCGTTTTTTCCGCCGATACGCTCGTCAATCTCAACGCCCGCGACCCGCGCGTCGTGACGACCGGGCCGGCAACGATCGATCCCGACACCGGCCGGCCCTATGGCCTGAGCTTTCCGCCGGTGACGATCGCGGACTTTGTCGCCGTTCAAAAAGCGCTCGTCGATCATCTCGGCATTCGAAAACTTCACGCCGTCATCGGACCGTCCATGGGCGGCCTGCAGACGCTCGCCTGGGCGGCCGCTTATCCAGGCATGATGGATCGCATCATGCCTGTCGTCTGTGCCGGCGAAATCGACGCGTGGCTCATCGCCTGGCTCGGGCTCTGGGGGGCGCCGATCCGCGCCGACCCGGCCTGGAAGAACGGCGCCTATGCGATCGACGCGCAGCCCGCCGCCGGCCTGACTTTGGCGCTCAAACTCATCACCCTCCAGGCCAATCACGGGCAATGGGTCGATGCCCAATTCGGCCGCGCTTTTGCCGACGAAGGCGCCGCGCCGGTCGACGCGCTCGGCAATGCCTACAAAGTCGAAGCCGCGATCGCGGCGATCGCCGCCGAGCGTGCCAGCATCGCCGACGCCAACCACCTGCTCTATCTCGTCAAGGCGAACCAGACATTTGCCGCCGGCCCGACCGGCACGTTGGCCGACCTCGAGAACGTTCGCGCCAAGACGTTGTTCCTCTATTCGTCCACCGACCAGGTCTTTCGCGCCGACAAAGCCCGCGCCACTGCGGCGGCGATCGCCAAGGGCGGCGCCCCGGTCGAAACGGCGGAAATCCAAGGCCCATTCGGCCACGCCAATGGCCTCTTCGCGATGGCACCGCTCGGCGATCGAATCGCCGATTTCTTGTCACGCTGAGCCGGCTTCAACCGGTTCACCGGCAGGTTGCTGTGAACATCCGCCGCAGAGCTCGTATCCGATTGAAACAAATAGCTATTTTGTCACGCCAAGACAGCCGCCGCGCTGGCAATTTGCGGCGGCTTCGATTATATGAAAATCACCTCCAGACTTGGATGATTTGCCTTGGCCGATAATGAAGAAAACGGCGCCGGACCTGCAGGGTCCGACGTCCGCCCGGTTTCGATTTCAGACGAAATGCGCCGCAGCTACCTCGATTACGCGATGAGCGTGATCGTCAGCCGCGCGCTGCCCGATGTGCGCGACGGCCTGAAGCCGGTGCACCGGCGCATTCTCTTCTCGATGTACGAGAACAATTACACGCCGGATCGCGCCTATAACAAATCGGCGCGCGTCACCGGCGACACGATGGGCAAATACCATCCGCACGGCAATCTGGCGATTTATGACGCGCTGGTGCGCATGGCGCAGCCATTCTCGATGCGGCTACCGCTCATCGACGGCCAGGGCAATTTCGGCTCGGTTGACGGCGATCCGCCGGCGGCCGAACGCTATACCGAGGTGCGCCTCGCACCCGCCGCTTTGCCGCTGCTCGACGATCTCGACAATGAGACCGTCGATTTCCAGCCGAATTACGACGGCCGCGAGCGCGAACCGGTCGTGCTGCCAGCGAAATATCCCAACCTTCTTGTCAACGGCGCGGGCGGCATTGCCGTCGGCATGGCGACAAACATTCCGCCGCATAATCTCGGCGAAGTCATCGATGCGGTGATTGCGCTGATCGACAGGCCGGAGATCAGCCTCGAAGATCTGATCGGCATCATTCCCGGTCCGGATTTTCCCACCGGCGGCAATATCATCGGCCGCGCCGGCATCCGCTCCGCCTATCATACGGGCCGCGGCTCGATCCTCGTGCGCGCCAAAGTCGAGGTCGAGGAAATCCGCAAGGAGCGCGACGCGCTCGTCGTCACCGAAATTCCCTATCAGGTGAACAAATCGGCGCTGCTCGAAAAGATCGCCGAGCTTGTGCGCGAGAAAAAGGTCGAGGGCATTTCGGACCTGCGCGATGAATCCGACCGCCAGGGCATGCGCATCGTCATCGAATTGAAACGCGATGCGGTCGCCGACGTCGTGCTGAATCAGCTCTGGCGCTTCACCGCGCTGCAATCGAGCTTCCCCGCCAATATGATCGCGCTCAATGGCGGCCGCCCCGAGACGCTGAACCTCAAAGATTTCCTGCGCGCCTTCGTGGATTTCCGCGAAGAAGTCGTCACCCGGCGCACCAAATTCCTGCTCGGTAAGACGCGCGATGCGGCGCATTTGCAGGTCGGCCTTGCCATTGCGGTGGCCAATATCGACGAGGTGATCCGCGTCATCCGCACATCGCCCGATGCCGGGGCGGCGCGCGAAGCCCTGATGAGCCGCGACTGGCCGGCGCGCGACATGGCGCCCTTGATCGCACTGATCGCCGATCCGCGCCATGTCCTCTCGGCAGAAGGCACCTGCCGCCTCTCCGAGGCGCAAGCGCGCGGCATCCTCGAACTGCGCCTGCAACGCCTCACCGCGCTCGGCCGCGAGGAAATCGGCCAAGCGCTCGAAAAACACGCCGCCGAAATCGCCGACTATCTCGATATCCTGCGCTCGCGCGCCCGCCTCTTCGGCATCATCAAGGACGAATTGCTCGCCATCAAGCTCGCCCACGCGACGCCGCGGCGCACGCTAATCCTCGATAACGACGCCGAGTTCGAGGACGAAGACTTGATCCAGCGCGAAGACGTCGTCGTCATCGTCTCGCATGCCGGCTACATCAAGCGCGTGCCACTCTCGGCCTATCGGGCGCAGCGGCGCGGCGGTAAGGGCCGCACCGGCATGCAGACGCGGGACGAGGATTTTGTCGCCAAACTCTTCGTCGCCTCGACGCATACGCCGGTCCTGTTCTTCTCCTCGCTCGGCCAAGCGTATAAGGAAAAGGTCTGGCGGCTGCCGGCGGCCGCGCCGCAGGCGCGCGGAAAGGCTTTGGTCAATATCCTGCCGCTCGAACAGGGCGAACGCATCACGACCATCATGCCGCTGCCGGAAGACGAAGAGCAATGGGAAAAGCTCGACGTGATCTTCGCGACGACGCGCGGCACGGTGCGGCGCAACAAGCTCTCCGACTTCGCCCAGGTCAACCGCGCCGGCAAGATCGCCATGAAGCTCGATCCCGGCGAAGAGATCGTCGACGTGCAAATCTGCACCGAAAACGACGACGTGCTGCTGACAACGGCCGGCGGCCAGTGCATCCGCTTCCCGGTCACCGATGTCCGCGTCTTCAAGGGCCGCGATTCGATGGGTGTCCGCGGCATCGCACTCGGCGAAGGCGATCGCGTCATCTCGCTGGCGATCCTCCACCACATCGAGGCCGAGAGCGGCGAGCGCATGGCCTATCTCAAGATGCGCCGCGCCATCGCCGGCGAAGCGGCCGAGGCCGGCGACACGGCAGGCGAAGAAGCGAACGGCGAAGAAACACCCGCCGCACTCCCGCCGGAGCGCTATGCGCAGATGTCGGCGGCGGAAGAAATCATCCTGACGGTCTCTGCCAACGGCTACGGCAAGCGCACCTCGTCCTACGAATACCGGATCACCGGACGCGGCGGCAAAGGCATTGTCGCGATGGCGGTCAATCCGCGCAACGGGCCGCTTGTCGCCTCCATGCCGGTCGAGGAGACGGACGAGATCATGCTCGTGACCGACGGCGGCCAGATGATCCGCTGCCCGGTCGAGGGCATTCGTGTCGCCGGCCGCGGCACGCAGGGCGTCATCGTCCTCGACACCGCCGAGGACGAGCGCGTCGTCAGCGTCGAGCGGATCAGCGAGGACGAAGCGCCGGAGAACGGCGAGGGCGAAGCGGGCGCCTGAGGGCGCCATTTGCCCCTGCCCGCGGGCTCGGCTAGAGAGAGGCCATGATGCTGAAGGCGCTCTATACCGGCACATTCGACCCGCTGACCAACGGGCATGTCGATATCATCACGCGGGCGGCGCGCTTCTGCGACGAGCTCGTCGTGGCGATCGGCGTGCATCCTGGCAAGACGCCGATGTTTTCCGCCGCCGAGCGGGCAGATCTCCTGCGTACAGCCTGCGGCGACCTCACCGCAGCCCATTCGTGCAAATTATCGGTGCTGACTTTCTCCGGCCTGGCCGTCACCGCCGCGCGCGAGGTCGGTGCCACGCTCCTCGTACGTGGACTGCGCGACGGCACCGATCTCGACTACGAGACACAGATGACCGGCATGAATGGCGTGATGGCACCGGAGATCGAGACGATCTTTCTTGCCGCCTCCCCGCACGTCCGTCACATTGCCGCGACATTGGTGCGCCAAATCGCCCTGCTCGGCGGCGATGTGACGCCTTTCGTGCCCGATGTCGTCGCCAAAGCTCTCGCCGTGAAACTCAACACGGCACCTTGATCTCTTCCGAGGAGGAAACATGCGCCTGATCCGCCGCGGCCTTTTGGCTGCCCTCGCCGTCCTGCTGCTGACGCTGCCGCTCGCCGCGGCCAATCTGAAAAACGAAATCTACCTCTATACCAAGGATGGCAAGATCACGATCCTGCTGCGACCCGATCTCGCGCCGAAAACGGTCGAACAGATCAAGACGCTGACCGCACGTGGTTTCTATAATGGTCTCAAGTTCCATCGCGTCATCGACGGCTTCATGGCGCAAACCGGCGATCCGACGGGCACCGGCACCGGTGGCTCCGACCTGCCGAATGTCCCGGCCGAATTCTCGAAAGCGCCTTTCAAGCGCGGCGCACTAGGCATGGCGCGCGCCGACGACCCGAATTCCGGCAATTCGCAGTTTTTCATCTGCTTCGCCGATTCTGATTTTCTCAACGGGCAATATACGCTCTTCGGCCAAGTGATCGACGGCATGGATGTGGTCGATAAGATCAAGAAGGGTTCGCAGGCCGACAACGGCATGGTCACCGACCCCGACAAGATCGTAAAAATGGAACTCGCAACCGACGCGAAATAGCGTCAGATCTGAACGATCGAATCGAAATCGAATTTTTCGCCGGATGGATTTTCGCCGATCCGCACGATCGTATCGCTGACGAAGCGGTATGGCGGAACGGGTAGATTGTACGGGGCCGGGACACCTTTGAAGACCCGGCCCGCGAGATCGTATTTCGAGCCGTGACACGGACAGAAATAGCCACCCGGCCAAGCCGCCACGGGTACCGTGGGACTGGCGTTCGGGAAGCATTTCGGCAGGCAGCCGAGATGCGTGCAAATGCCGACGACAACGAGAAATTCAGGTTTGATCGAGCGATGCCAATTGGCTGCGTAGGGCGGCTGTTGCCAGACGTTGCACCCCGGATCTGCCAAAAGATCGATCAACTGAGGCGATCGCAGGCTGGCAAGCAGATCGGGCGGGCGGCGCAAGATATAAATCGGGCGCCGTCGCCATAAGGCGACGATGTTCTGTCCAGGCGCGGTGGTCTTGAGATCGATATCGACCGGGCCGCCGGCCGCGATGGTCGAAGCATCCGGCTCCATTTGCGAGAAGAACGGCACTACCGCAGCTGCCGCGCCGAAGCCCGCAAAAGTCGTAGTCGCGATAAAGAGGAAATCCCGGCGCGACCCTTCTGGCGGCTTTTCAGCGCTTTCGCCCAAACCGGAAGAAGACGCCTGTGACATGGAAAATCTCACGCGCTTTGCGGCTTCTCCCCACTACCTAGGCCTTTACGGGCGTTTGGCAAGTTACGCCTCAAAGGTCTAGATCACGCCCGGTTCGGGGCAGCGGGCGCTTCCGAGAAGTTATGCGCGACAGGAAGACGCGCCGTTTCAAGGGCTCGGCCATGTTCCCATGGAAAAAGTCGTACAACTTTTGCCGAACATGTTCTAAGGGAAGCGCCGACACAAGGATGGAGGCACGCGATGGCGGAAGCCGGGAATACATTGACGCTTGAGACGACCAAGGGACCGGTGGTGATCGAGATGCGCCCCGATCTCGCCCCCAAGCACGTCGAGCACATCAAGCGGCTTGTCGGTGAGCATTTCTACGATGGCGTCACGTTTCACCGCGTCATCGATGGGTTCATGGCGCAGACCGGCTGCCCGCACGGCACCGGCACGGGCGGTTCGAAATATCCCAATCTCAAAGCCGAGTTCAACGCCGAGCCGCACGTGCGCGGCACGGTCTCGATGGCACGCGCGCAGAATCCCGATTCCGCCAATTCGCAATTCTTCATCTGCTTCGACGACGCACGCTTTCTCGACAAGCAATATACCGTCTGGGGCAAGGTCGTCTCCGGGATGGAGAATGTCGACAAGATCAAGCGTGGCGAGCCGGTACGCGATCCGGACCGGATTCTCTCGGCAACGCTGAGCTAGAGAGAAATTTGCGCGCCGCAATTGCGAGGAGCGTCAGCAACGAAGCGATCCAGGCAGGCATAGACTGGACCGCTTCGCGCCGCGCGCGGTGACGAACCGATGCGCGTCGATCTCTTCGATTTCGATCTCCCGCAAGACCGCATTGCCTTGCGCCCCATCGCGCCGCGCGATGCCGCGCGCATGCTCGTCGTCGCGCCGCAGTCGACGCCGCCCCTGTTGGATCAATCGATCCGCGACCTGCCCGACCTCCTGCGGCCCGGCGATGTGCTCGTCGTCAACAATACGCGGGTGATCCCCGCCCGGCTCGAAGGCGTCCGCATCCGCGGGGTCGCTGAGGCCAAGATCGAAGTGCTGCTGCACAAGCGCGTTTCGGAAAACGCTTGGCGCGCCTTCGCCAAAGGCGCCCGTAAATTGCAGCGCGGCGATGCGATCTTCTTCCAGCGCAAGAGCGCCGACCCTTCGCATCCCGCTCTTGAAGCCGAAGTGCTCGAAAATTGCGGCGAGGGCGAAGTTCTGCTCGCCTTTGCGCTCAAAGGCGACGATCTCAATCGTGCCATCGAGACCTATGGCGCCATGCCGCTGCCGCCCTATATCGCCGGCAAGCGGCCGGCCGACGCCCAAGACGTCGATGATTATCAGAGCCTCTTTGCCGTGCATCCGGGCGCCATCGCGGCGCCGACGGCGAGCCTGCATTTCACACCGGCGCTGAAGACGGCGATCACGGCACGCGGCATCGCCTTCGCGCAGGTCACTCTGCATGTGGGCGCCGGCACATTTCTACCGGTGAAGGCTGACGACACGCGCGCGCATCATATGCACGCCGAATGGGGCGAGATCGACGCCGAAACCGCGGCGCAGCTCAATCGCGCGCGCGCGGCGGGAGGGCGTATCGTCGCGATCGGCACGACCCCCCTGCGCGTGCTCGAATCGGCGGCGACCGCCGCCGGCGAGATCGCGCCTTTTGCCGGCGAGACGGCGATTTTCATCACGCCCGGCTATCGTTTCAAGGCGGTCGATCTGCTGCTCACCAATTTCCATCTGCCGCGCTCGACGCTATTCATGCTCGTCTCTGCCTTCAGCGGTCTTGAGACCATGCAGGCGGCCTACAAACATGCGATTGCATCGGGCTATCGCTTCTATTCTTATGGCGACGCCTGCCTGCTCCACCCCGCATCATGACAGAGCTTTTATTCGACATTCATGCCACAGACGGCGCGGCGCGCAACGGCACCATTGGGCTGCCGCGCGGCCAGATCCGCACGCCCGCCTTCATGCCCGTCGGCACCGCCGCGACCGTGAAAGCCATGGTTCCGCGCGACGTTCACGCGCTTGGCGCGGATATCGTGCTTGCCAACACCTACCACCTGATGCTGCGGCCCGGAGCGGAGCGCATTGCGGCACTCGGCGGCCTGCATAAATTCATGAATTGGCCTTGGCCGATCCTCACCGATTCCGGCGGCTTCCAAGTCATGTCGCTCGCCAAGCTGCGCAAGCTCGATGAAAGCGGCGTCACCTTCCAATCCCATATCGACGGGGCGCGGCATCATCTGACGCCCGAACGCGCGATGGAAATCCAGCGCCTGCTCGGCTCCGATATCCAGATGCAACTCGACGAATGCGTAAAACTTCCGGCACCCGAGGCCGAGGTCGGGCGCGCCATGCAACTCTCGCTGCGCTGGGCGGAGCGCTGCAAGATCGCCTTCGCCAGTCAGCCCGGCCGCGCGCTTTTCGGCATCGTGCAAGGCGGCGCCAGCCCGGCTCTGCGCCGTGTCAGCGCCGAGGCGCTCGTCGGCATGGGCTTCGACGGTTATGCGCTTGGCGGTCTCGCTGTCGGCGAGCCGCAGGAGGTGATGCTGGCGATGATCGAAGCGAGCGTCACGCATCTGCCCAGCGGGCGCCCGCGCTATCTGATGGGGGTTGGCTCGCCCGACGATCTGCTCGAAGCCGTGCGGCGCGGCATCGACATGTTCGATTGCGTGATGCCGACGCGGGCCGGCCGCCACGGCCTCGTCTACAGCCGTTTCGGCCGCATCAATCTGCGCAATGCCAAACATGCCGACGACCCGCGGCCGATCGATCCCGAGGCGCCCTGCGAGGCTGCACGCCTCTATTCGCGCGCCTATCTGCATCATCTCGTCAAGGCCGGCGAAATCCTCGCCATGATGCTGCTGACGACGATCAACCTCGCTTATTACGAAGCCCTGATGGCGGAGGTTCGTGCTGCGATCGCCGCCGGCCGCTACGGCGATTTCTGTGCCGAGACCAAAGCCCGGTGGGCGCGCGGCGAAGCGCAATCGGACCTCTGATCATCGCGTCGCTGACGATCAGACCTTCAAAAAGCAAAAGGCGAAGCAGGCTCAAGGGCCTCGCTTCGCCTCTTCGCTCCCTCGTCCTAGACCCCTTCTCGCTTCTAGGGACGGTACATGTCCGCCCGGCGTATGAAAGGGTTTCCTCCCACGACTTGGACTACGTCTGCATCCTGGAACCCTGGGGCTCTCAACAGGATGACGAGGGTTTGTAGCCCAGACGTGACGCATTGTCACGCTTCAAAAGGCATCTTGCCCGTAAAACCGGCACAAAAAAGATATTTTTTCTCGCGGCGACCCTCCCAGGTAGAAATACCAAAAGGCGACCCGACCGCTTGCGCTTTCGCGCGCTGCATGTCCTGCTAAAGTCCGGCAAGGCAGCGAGTCATGATCGAGAATTCATTCCCGCCCGGCGATATGGAGCCCGTGAGCAGAGGCCCCGGGATCGGCGGCCGCATCCGAAATTGGTTTTTGGCCGGCATCGTCGTCGCCGGTCCCCTGGCGATCACCGTCTATATCGTCTGGTGGTTCGTCGACACGGTCGACAGCGCCGTGCGCAAACTCGTGCCGCTAAATTTCTGGCCGGACAAATTCCTGCCGTTCCGGGTGCCGGGCCTGGGCGTCATCTTTGCTTTTCTCGCACTGACCCTGCTTGGCTTTCTCGCCGCCAATCTGGCCGGTCGCAGCCTGATCGCGCTTGGCGAAGCCACTCTTGGACGCACGCCAATCATCCGCTCGATTTATAAGAGTGTGAAGCAGGTCTTCGAGACGATCTTCTCGCAGACCGGCTCCTCGTTCCGCAAAGTCGGGCTGATCGAATTCCCCGTCAAGGGCACCTGGACGCTGGTCTTCATCTCGGTGCCGCCGGCGCGGAGCGTCGCGGCGAAATTGCCGCCCGTCGAGGAAGATTATGTTTCGGTCTTCCTGCCGTGTACGCCCAACCCGACGACCGGCTTCTACTTCTTTCTGCCCGCAAGTGCGGTGAAAGAAGTCGCGATGAGCCCCGACGATGCGGTCAAGCTCATCGTCTCCTGTGGCGTCATCAATCCCGATGCGTTGGTGCCGGCACCGGTGGCGGAGCCGCCCGCCGATGATAGATTGGCCCAAGACGACGCCGCCTGAACTGCTCCCTTCCCCGCCTCACCACCGCTGGCACCATGGCTGTCTACACAGACGTTTCCGATCTCGCTCTTGAAAACTTCCTTGCCGTCGACCAAGACCTTGAACACGACGCTTCCGTTGGCGTTGCCCCCTTGCCACTGGAGCCCCACCTCGCAGTCGAAGGCCAGAAACTCGCCATCCAAGGCGACGACGATCTCGCCGCCGGCATGGTGGCCAAGCCCACGCT
>JAJXZN010000205.1:422-2634 GCA_021780015.1 Pseudomonadota bacterium | reverse complement strand
GGCGGCGGCCTTGGCCTTTAGCGCGGTGATATCGAAATGGCCGTCCGGCGCATGGGCGATGATCGCATTCGGCATGCCTTTGTCGCGGATATAGGCGGTGAGCGCGCGGGTATCGATCCCATAGAGGCCGACGACGCCGCGCGCCTTCAGCCACTGGTCGAGGTGGCGGGTGGCGCGATAGTTTGACGGATCGGTGATCGGCGCATGGACGATGATGCCGCAGGCAGCCGCAGCGCCGGCAAGGTTGCTCGTCTCGATGTCTTCCTCGTTCGTGCCGACATTGCCGATATGGGGAAAGGTGAAGGTGACGATCTGCCCGGCATAGGAGGGGTCGGTGAGGATTTCCTGATAGCCGGTCATCGCCGTGTTGAAGCAGACTTCGCCGACCGCCTCGCCTGCCGCGCCGAGGCCGAAGCCCTCGAGCACCGTTCCGTCGGCGAGCACCAGTCGCGCCGTTTTCAGCGGTTTCGTCCAGCCTTGTTTGTCTTGCTGCTCGGTCATCCCTGCTTTACACCCTCTGCGGCATGGTTCCGCGGCGCTTAACTGGCCTGCCGCGCGGCGCCGGTCAATCCACCATAGCTTAGATAGGGTCGAACGTGGCGATACGCGAGGAATTGACGAGCGAATTGAAGGCGGCGATGAAGACCGGCGCCAAGCGCCGCGTCGAGACCATCCGGCTCATCAATGCCGCGCTGAAGGACCGCGATATCGAGGCGCGCGGGCAGGGCAAGACCGTCTCGGACGACGACATTCTGGCGCTGCTGCAGAAACTCGTCAAAAGCCGGCAGGAATCGGTCGAAATCTACGACAAGGCCGGCCGCGAGGACCTTGCGACCCAGGAACGGGAAGAGATCGCCGTCATCCAGTCCTTTCTGCCGCAGCCGTTGAGTGAGGCGGAGACCGAGGCGGCCATCGCTGAGGCCATCGCCGAGACGGGCGCCGGTTCGATCAAGGACATGGGCAAGGTCGTCGGCGTGCTCAGGGCGAAATATGCCGGCCGGATGGACATCGCCAAGGCGAGCGCCGCGGTGAAGGCCAAGCTCGGCGGATAGGCCGGCTTATTCGGCGGGCTCGCAATGACGGTTCGCGCACTGGCGGTTTAGAGCGCGATCGGCCGCAGCTCGCCGACCTCGCGGCCGCCGGGCAGGAGACCCCGCACCTGGCCGCGGATCTGTGGGCTTTTGGGGCTGCCCTCGATTTTAAACAGATTGTAGCTGGCGCGGTGCTCGGCGAGCCCGTGGACGGCGGAGGCCGAGGCCACGCCGATGACCGGCACCTGCCGGGCGGGGCCGGGCAAATGCCGGACCGAGAGCTTGTGGTTGTGGCCGTGCAGGACAAGCTCGGCGCCAAGGCGGCGGATCAGCGCCGCGAAAGCCGCGGCATCCGAGAGACCGCGGCCGAATTTCGCGCCGCCGGGGTCGGGCGGATGATGGATCAGAACGACGCGGATCAGCCCGTCGCGGCCAGCCTCACGCAGCAGGTCGGCCGCTGCGGCCAATTGCGCCGCGCCTGCTCGCCCCGAGGCGAACAGCGGCGCGGTCGGTATGGCCGAACTCAGGCCGATCAGCGCCACGCCCTCGCGCACCCGCAGATAGGGAAATCCCGCAATGCCGGAATCGCTCGTCGTCCAAGGCGCGAAGGTCGAGGCGAGATAGGGCAGCGCCGAGCGCACATAAGCGTCGTGATTGCCGGGCACGAAGCTCACGTCGTCCGGACTGCCGAGCGTTTCGAGCCAAGACCGCGCCGGCGGAAATTCCGCCTTGAGGCCGATGTTGAGAATGTCGCCGGTCATCGCGACATGACCGGGGCGCTGGGCTTTCAGATCGGCGACGAGCCGGCGCAATGCCTCCATGTCATGCACCAGGTGGCGGCCGCGCGTCCAATTGAGATAGCCGGTCAGCCGCTTGCCGAGAAGCTCGCGTTTCTGCGGCCGCGGCAAGGGACCGATATGCGCATCGGAGAGATGGGCAAGCAGCAGGCTCAAACGGGACTCCACGTGCTTAGGATCGAGCGCGGGCTTTGCACGGCAAACCGATCTGCATGTCTTGGCATCTCGCCCGAGATCACGATGCTTTCGGATCGAATCGACCCGAAATCATAAACGTGATCGATTCTCATAGTTTAGAGCGGGATTTTTTGCGAAAAACAGCTGACACTTTTTCGCATCCCGCTCTAAGCGAAATAACGCGTCAAAATCTCCCGATAGATCGTC
>JAJXZN010000205.1:0-412 GCA_021780015.1 Pseudomonadota bacterium | reverse complement strand
CCCGCTCTAGGCGTTGCCGATCAAAATGCCCGCCGCGAGAACAATGACACCGCCGAGCACGATCTGAAAGATCGCTTGCAGCAAGGGCGTGTCCATATAATGCGCGCGCACCCAGGCGATCACCCAAAGTTCGACAAACACGACGAAGCCGGAAATTGCCGTGGCGATCGCAAAAGCATGGGGCAGGGAATTGGGCACGAGATAGGGCAGCGTGTGGCCGAGGCCGCCGAGCGCCGTCATGACGCCGGTGATCGGTCCGCGCAGCCAGGGCGAGCCGCGGCCGCTGATCGTGCCGTCGTCGGAGAGCGCTTCGGCAAATGCCATGCTGATGCCGGCGCCGATCGAGGCGGCAAGGCCGACGAGGAATGTCGACCAATTGTTATGCGTGGCAAAAGCCGCGGCGAAGAGCGGC
>JAJXZN010000215.1 GCA_021780015.1 Pseudomonadota bacterium | reverse complement strand
TTTCCGCTTCGGCGCGCCAAGCCGAACGCTGCGCCCCATAATTCGAGAAGCAAGCGAACTCAAGAAAAAGCGCCGCCGCAGCGTCGCAAGGCAATACGCGACGCGCCATTGCCTCAAATTGTTCGAAATGTGTTAAGTGCGCTTAAAATAACGCGGTTAACGTCTCGCTGCGGCACGGCCGGCGGTTTCTGCCGTTAAGTCAACGGTCGC
Organism: Pseudomonadota bacterium; assembly: GCA_021780015.1. GTDB lineage: Bacteria > Pseudomonadota > Alphaproteobacteria > Rhizobiales > Beijerinckiaceae > Methylovirgula. The sequence continues at coordinate 10,045 of JAJXZN010000215.1, read as the reverse complement.
GTTCTTTCGTGATCCCAACCTGCGAGCCTCATTATGGATGACACGCCCATTGCCCTCGCGCCTTCGTCGGCCGCGCACGTCATGCCCGGTCTCGTCTGGGCGTTCCGCATCCATGCCGACGGCACGCCGGAGGCGCTCCCTGCCGACAAACCGATCCGCCTCGGCGACGACGGCTGGCTCTGGCTGCACTTCAACCTCGCCGATGCGCGGGCATGCGAACTCCTGCCCCGCTTCGAGGACCTGCCGCCGGAAGCGGCGGCCGTGCTGACCGCCCCGGACGGCACGCAGCAGCTGCATGTCAATGACGAAAGCGTCTATGGCATCTTTGCCGATCTCATCGCCGATCTCGACGGAGCGACGCATCATTTCGGCTATTTGCATTTTGCCATGACCGACAGGCTGCTCGTCAGCGCGCGCCGCCGGGCGATGAGCGCCGCCGAAAGCGCCCGTCAGGCACTCGACCGCGGCCGCAAGCTGCACCGCGTCGCCTCGCTGTTCGAGCTGATCGTCAATCATGTCGCCGATTCGATCGACAAATATGCCGACCAGCTCGACGAGGAGATGGACGAAATCGAGGACGACCTCTGGCAGCGATCGGCCATGGACCAGCGCGGGCGGCTTGCCAAAGCGCGCAAGGCGGCCGTGCATCTGCATCGCCAGATGCAGGGCCTGCTGACGCTCTTTAGCCGCGTCGGGCACAAGCTCGACACCGAACCGCCGGCGGATCTGCGGCTCAAGACCAGCATTCTGACACAGCGGCTCGAAAACCTCGACCGCGACATTGTCGCCATGCGCGAACGCGCTCATATGCTCCAGGAAGAAGTGGCGCTCAAGATCGCCGAAGATACCAATCGCAGTCTTTATCTGCTCACCATCATCACGACCTTCTTCCTGCCTGCGAGCCTGGTCGCCGGCATTTTCGGCATGAACGTGAAGAATCTGCCTTTCACCGACGTCAACAGCGGCTTCTTCTGGTCGATGGTGATCCTGGTCGGCGCTTCGCTCGCCATTCTCATCATCATGCAGCGCATGCGCATTCTTCTGCGCTAGAACGCATCGGACGAAAACGTGCGGATCGCCGCCCTTCGAACGAACGGGCGACAAGGGACGAAGATCGATGTCGCGGATTGTCATCGCCGAAAATCTGTCGCTCGACGCCAACGAGCTCGAATTTTCGTTTCTGCGCGCCTCGGGCCCCGGCGGTCAAAATGTCAACAAAGTCGAGACGGCGGTGCAATTGCGCTTCGACGTGCGCCATTCGCCGTCCCTCGCCGAGGACGTCAAGCGACGGCTTGAGAAGCTCGCCGGCAGCCGGCTGACGCAGGACGGCGTGCTGGTGATTTCGGCGCAACGATTCCGCTCGCAGGAGCGTAATCGCGAGGATGCGCTGATGCGGCTCGGCGCCTTGATTGCCAAGGCCATGCTGCGGCCGAAACGGCGGATCGCCACCCGGCCGACGCTCGCCTCGAAACAGCGGCGCCGTGACGCGAAAGAAAAGCGCGGCGCGATCAAAAGATTGCGCAGCACGCCCGCCGATTAAGGCGCATCGCCGCCGCGAGTGGATTGCCGGCGCCGCTCGTGCTATGGCCGGCAGTAGCAAGAGGGGAGGATTTCATGCGTGTAACTTTTGCGGTGGCGACGGCGCTGGCTGCGAGCTTTGTGACGGCCGCCGCGGCCGACGATTATCCGCCGCGCAAACCCGGCCTTTGGGAAGTCGTCGTCCATAATGCGGCCATGCCCGAAGCCACGATGAAAATGTGCATCGATGCCGAGACCGATCAATTGTTTCACAAATTCAGCAGCACCATCCGCTCCAAACATTGCGACAAGAACGACGTCACGGTAAGCGGCGACACTGTCCAGACGCAAACCAATTGCGTCCTCGGCGGAACGACGGTGACGACAAGTTCAGTCACAAAATTCACCGGCAATGCCGCCTATCACGTCGACATCAAGACGCATTTTGATCCGCCGAAACTCGGCCAGAGCGATGTGACGGCCACGCAGGATGCCAAATGGGTCGGCGACTGCCCGGCCGATATGAAGCCCGGCGACTTCGACATGGGCCATGGCATCAAGGTCAATATCAAGACGATCAATATGCTGAAATCGCTGCTGCCGGGGCACAGCAACAGCAATCAATAGAGCAATGTCTCAAACGCGACGAGGCAACCCAGGTTGCAACTGGATTGCCTCGCAGACGTGCTACGCGATTTGGCGAGCCGGATCGCTCAGCTTGCCGGCGGCGGGTTCGGCGCGCCGTTCTGCGGCGGCTGCGAGTTGCGCTGGTTCATGAACCGCTCGAATTCCTCGCGATCCTTAGCGCGGCGCAGGTTTTCGACGAAGGTCGAAAATTCCTGCTCGGCGGTACGCAGCTTTTCGCGCTCGGCTTCGAGCCGCGCCAGTTCCGCCTCGCGCCATTCGTCGAAGGCAAGATTGCCGGTCGAACCGGGCTTCCATTGCCACGGCGCCCCGCCGAAGCCGCGCCGCTCGCACGCACTCGACCAATTGTAGAAATCCTGCCGGCGCATACCGAAACCGTGGCGGCCCATCTTCTGCTCCCATTTCTCGCGGAATTTCTGCTGCATCTTGTCACTGACGAAGCTCGGCAGATCGCCGGCATAGGCGCTCTTCTTCTGCCAGATCTTGGCGAAGAGAATCGCAAGCCCGATCGGCCAAAACAGGATGAAGCCGAGCACCATGGCGACGATTTCGATCGGCTTCCAATCCGCCATCGTCGGAATATTGGCCGAAGCGTCACCCGGCGCGCGGCCATAGCTGCGTGTCATACACATAACTCCTCCATGCAGCACGAACGCTGCAATGTAAAAGTATATTACATTAACATTGGATGGCTGTCGAGGCGATGCCGGTTCAAATCGTATATCCCGATGATAACGCTGATTATTTTCCGCGCAGCGCGGTGGCGATCAGGGCGTCCGCGCCGCGTTCGAGAATCGCCGCGGGATCGTCGCCGCGAGCCGGATCGAAATGGCCGGCGAGGGTCAGCATGGCCGTGCCATGCGCCAGCGCCCAGATTTCCAGCGCCAAGCGGCGAATGTCGGCGGGATTGCCGCCGCCCGCCAGGATTACGCCCGCGGCGGCGCGCGTCAGCCCGTCGAAGGCTTTGTTGGCGACGAAATTGGCCGCCTGCCCATGCAGGCTTCGAGCATTCTCGAACATCGCCGTGTAGAGGCCGGGTTCGGCGGTGGCGAAGGTGAGATAAGCCCGGCCCATGCGCTTCAGTGCCGCGTGCGGTTCGGGGCGGCCGTCATCCCAGGCACCGGCCAGCCGCTCGCCAAAGAGATCGAAGCCGCGGCGGGCGAGCTCGCCCATCAAGTCTTGCCGGTCGGCGAAATGCCGATAGGGCGCCGCCGCCGTCACCCCGACGCGTTTGGCGGCCTCCGCCAAGGTAAAGCCGCCCGGCCCATGCTCGGCCATGAGGGCGCGCGCCGCTTCGACCAAGGCCTCCTTCAGACCGCCGTGGTGATAGCCGCGCCGCTCCGGCCCGAAGCCGCCGTGTTTCCAGTTTCGCTTCATATGCTTGGGAATCATAACGACAGTTTAGACGCAGCGCCCCGGGTGCGCGAGAGGCGGGCGTCCGCTGCCGGGTCCATTATGGTTACCAAATCTTGACAAGTTCGGGATAAATCTGCGTGCCGCACAACCATAACGATAAAGCGCCGGCACCCGAGGACCATCGATGTTTCCGCGCCTCAACCGGAAGCACTCTGCAGTGCCGTTGCCCGTTGCGACGGACGAGGATCGCTTTGCCGAAATTCTCGAGGCGCTGCCGGACAACCTGGAGGTGGCGCGCCTGCCCGAAGGCCGTTTCGGCCAGGCGCTGGCGCGGCTCCTGCACGCCGCGCGACGCACGAGCTTCGACCGCCTCGAGCTGATCGCCAAGCTCTCGAAAGAGGCCTCCGAAACCGCCGTCAATACCATCTGGATGGCGCATGACCTGAGCGAGATGACGCGCTCGGCGCGGGCCATCTCCAGCGCCGTCGAAGAACTGGCAACCTCGATCGACGCGATCGCCGGAAACTCGGCCGACAGTGCCGCACTCGCGGCGCGCGCCACCGGGACGATGGCGCAATGCGCGACGGATAGCCAAGCGGCGACCGATGCGATGGTGACGATCGAACGCTGCACGGGCGACATCGACGCGCGGCTTGATATTCTCGACGGCGCGGCGGCCCAGATCGGCGCCATGGCAAGCATGATCGAGGCGATCGCAGCGCGGACGAATATGCTTGCGCTCAACGCGACGATCGAGGCCGCGCGCGCGGGTGAGGCGGGCCGCGGCTTTGCCGTCGTCGCCGGCGAAGTCAAAGCCCTGTCGCACCAGACGAGCGGCGTGACCGAGGAAATCCGCAAACGCCTCGCCGCTTTTGCGGCGGAAATGGCCGATATCCGCGCGGCGGTCGGCGACAGCCGGAGCGCGGTCGGGCAAGGCCGCGGCATCGTTTCGAGCGTCGCCGATCAAGCGGCCGCCGCCGGCAAGGAGATGAGCGAAGTCGCCGAGCGCGCCCGCCATCTCGCCGAATATCTCGCGCATCAGCGCGCCGCAACCGCGGAGATCGCCGAGGGCACCGAGGCGATCGCCAGCAAAATCAGCAAGACCGAGACCGAGATCGGCGCGGTCGACCGGCGGCTCGCCGGTTGCGAAGACTTGGTGGAGAAAAGCTGGGGCGACGCCGCCGCGGGGATTGCCCGCGTCCGCGCCGACGCGGCGATCTTCAAGCGCAAGCTCGCTGCGATCCTGGTCGGGGTCGATCCGCCGATTCTCGCGCCGGCTTGGCTGAAACGCGATCGGCTGGAGGCGGCCTTGAACAGCCTTGGTGAGCCCGCGCCGCGCGATCTCGTCGATCGTCTCGATCGCGCCGTGGCGCAGGCCGAGCAATGGGGCGGGGAAGCGATCGGCGCGATCGGCCATAAGGATTGGCGCGCCGCTACCCATTTTTATGAACGATGCGAAGCGGCGCTGGATGAAGTGGCCGCCACCGCCGCGCTGCTTTCGCGCGCGATCAAAGACAAGCTATAAGGCCGGCATGACGGCCGGCGAGGATGCGGCTCATGCGAATCGGATTGCATCTGCTCTTATTCGGGCTTTGCTTGAGCGCCGGCGCGCCGGCGCTGGCCGATGCAACGGCGCCGGCCAAAGTGCCGTCGGATGTCTCGGTCCTCGCCTATGGCGCGGCGCATCCCGGCTGCCGCGAATGGACGGACGGCTGCCGCATCTGTCTGCGCAGCCCCGATGGGCGCGTCGGCTGCTCGACTCCGGGCATCGCCTGCCAGCCGAAAGATATTGTCTGCAAGAACGAAGGCAAGTGAGTGGCGCACGTCGCCGTCACGCCGCCTGAACGAAGCTCTCCAGCACCATCTTGCGCCCGGCCTTGTCGAAATCGACCGTGAGCTTGTTGCCGTCGACGGCCGCGACCGTGCCGGGCCCGAACTTCATGTGAAACACCCGCGCGCCCTTGCCGAAGGATGAACTTGCCGACGATTTGGCGACGAGTTCGCCCTCGATCGTCAGCGGCCCGCGCCGCGCCGCGCTGTCCTGCCAATTGCTTCGCGCCTCGCCTTGCGTCTCGGCACTGCGGCGCTGCGCGCGCTGCCAGCCGGGCGTCGCATAGGGCGAGCGGTAAGTATCCATATTGGCGAAGCGCGATTGCGCATAATTGCCGTAGCTGCGGCCGGACGCCGAATCGACCACCTCGACATGGGCTTCCGACAGTTCGTCGAGAAAGCGCGACGGGATCGTTGTCTGCCACAGGCCGCGGATGCGCCGGTTGGTGGCAAAATAGATTTTCGCCCGGCGCTTGGCGCGCGTGAGGCCCACATAAGCCAGCCGGCGCTCTTCTTCCAAGCCGGCACGGCCCTGCTCGTCGAGCGAGCGCTGATGCGGAAACAGGCCTTCCTCCCAGCCGGGCAGGAACACCGTCTCGAATTCCAATCCCTTGGCGGCATGCAGGGTCATGATCGAGACACGCGCGCCGGCGTCGGCGCTGTCGGCGTCCATGACCAGCGAAATATGTTCGAGGAAGGCAGTAAGACTCGGGAATTCCTCCATGGCGCGGACGAGCTCTTTCAGGTTTTCGAGCCGGCCGGCGGCCTCGGCCGTGCGGTCCTTCTGCCACATGTCGGTATAGCCGGATTCTTCGAGGATCGTCTCGGCGAGCTCGCCCTGCGGCTTCTGCTCGACGAGCCCGGTCCAGCGGTCGAGATCGGCGAGGAAGTCGCGTAGCGCCTGGCGCTGCTTCGGCTTCAATTCCTCCGTCTCGATCATGATCCGCGCCGCCTGGCTCAGCGAAATGTGCTCGCGGCGCGCATGATCGTGCAGCATTTGCAGGCTCGCATCGCCGAGACCGCGTTTCGGCACGTTGATGATGCGCTCGAAGGCGAGATCGTCGTCGTTCTGCGCGACAAGCCGCAGATAGGCGAGGGCATCGCGGATTTCGGCACGCTCGTAGAACCGCGGACCGCCGATGACGCGATAGGGCAGGCCGAGGGTGATGAAGCGCTCTTCAAATTCACGCATCTGGAACGAGGCGCGCACCAGAATCGCAACCTCATCGAGCCGCGCGCCTTGGCGCTGAAGCTGCTCGATCTCTTCGCCGATGACGCGGGCTTCTTCCTCCGAATCCCAGACGCCGGAGACGGTCGGCTTGTCCCCCTTCTCGCCGTCGGTGAACAGCGTCTTGCCGAGCCGGCCCTGATTATGCGCGATGAGGCCGGCGGCGACATCGAGAATATGTCCGGTCGAGCGATAATTGCGTTCCAGCCGGATGATTTTCGCGCCCGGGAAATCTTTCTCGAAGCGCAGGATGTTATCAACGTCGGCGCCGCGCCAGCCATAGATCGATTGATCGTCGTCGCCGACGCAGCAGATATTGTTGCGGCCCTGGGCGAGCAGCTTCAGCCACAAATATTGGACCGTGTTCGTGTCCTGATATTCGTCGACGAGCATATAGCGGAAGCGCTCTTGATATTGCTTCAAGACGTCCGGATGTTCGCGGAAGAGCCGCAGGCTTTCGAGCAGCAGGTCGCCGAAATCGGCGGCGTTCAGCGCCTTCAGCCGGTCCTGATAATGCTGGTAGAGCTTGCCGCCCTTGCCGTCGGCGAAGGCGGCCGCTTCGCCCGCCGGAACGTGGGCGGGATCGAGCCCGCGGTTTTTCCAATTGTCGATCTGATAGGCGAGCGTGCGCGCCGGCCAGCGCTTGTCGTCGATATTCTCTGCCTGCAGCACTTGCTTCAAGAGCCGGATCTGATCGTCGGTGTCGATGATGGTGAAGGAATTTTTGAGCCCGACCAGTTCGGCATGGCGGCGCAGAATCTTGGTCGAGATCGCGTGGAACGTGCCGAGCCACGGCATGCCCTCGGCCGCGCCGCCGATCAGCACGGCGATGCGCTCCTTCATCTCGCGCGCCGCCTTGTTGGTGAAGGTGACGGCGAGGACCTGGCTTGGGAAGGCGCGGCCGGTGGCGAGAATATGGGCGATGCGCGAGGTCAGCACCCGCGTCTTGCCGGTGCCGGCACCGGCAAGCACCAGCAGCGGGCCGTCGAGCGTCTCGACCGCGGCGCGCTGCTCCGGATTGAGACCGTCAAGATAGCGCGACCCCGCGCCGGCGCTGGCCCGTGCCGCAATGCCGCCCGGCCGTACCGCCGGGGGCGCATAGCCAGGACCAGATTCTTCAAAATTATCGGGGCTCACGCCCGCACTCCGACCAGGAACGAAAGACGAATCATGGATTCCAATGTGGGGCTTTTGGAGGGGGATGTCGAGGCGAGGAGAAGACGGCGGGTTGGATGGGCTAGGTTTGGGTCCGGCCGCGCCAAGGCTATGCTTGCGAGGCAGCGGACCGAGAAAAACGGCCGGCTTCCCTGAACAGGACCAAGAGGTCTCCATGCCGACTGAGCAATCACTCACCGATCTTTTCGCGCGTCTTGGCGCACGAAATCCGGCAATGGGCGCGCTCGCGGATCGAAGAAGGACTCCCGCAGTTCGCACGGTTCCTTCGTACGGGGGGCTGTGAATTGATCGTCCCGGAGGATGATCGACGTTGGATCGACGCGCAGACCATTGCTGTATCGGACCAACCCGGTGCTGCGATCGAGCCGGCATTACGCCGGATCCGTTCCGTTCTATAAAGTGATGTTTACTTGATCAACTTGGTACAGCGCGTCAATCCAATCGGCCTTATGTTAATGCCGCTGGCAATTCGATGCGCTGAGAAGGCGGGGGTATATTCTTGATCAAAAACAAGTCGAACAGCGCCGATGTTCGGCATACGAGCGCGATGTTTATACTTCGCTTCGCACTTCCCTTATTGATCATCATAGCCGCTCTCTGGGCGCTCGGGATGAAGAGCGCGATCGCCTTGGCTACACTTGGCACGGTTTCACTTTATGGCGTCCTGGTTCTGCGCGGCCCGCTCCAAAATCTTGCCATCGCCCTGGCGACGGCCGCAATTGCACTGGCCATAACCGAATGCGTCGCCGTCGTGATCACGCCGCGTATCATCACTACGCCACCCGGGCTCTACGTGCCCGACGCCGAACTTGGATACACGCTTGGAAAGCCAGGACGCTATCGCTCCCGGCGTATTCTCATCGGCACGCCTGGCTATGATGTGAACTACACGATAAACGCCAAGGCCATGCGGCAGGTGGACGCCGGCCATGACGGAAAGGGCGTTATTTTTCTCGGCGATTCTTTTGTCTTCGGCCTTGGCCTCAACGACGCCGACACTCTGCCGCAGATCTTCGCGCGCCTGACGAAGCAACGCTTCCCCGTCTTTAACGCGGGCGTACCAGGATGGAGCCCGGCGAATGTTCTTGCTGAGATTCAATCCGGACGCTTGGACAAAATGCTGAGCGATTCAGATTTCGCCGTGCAGTTCGTTGCGCCCTGGCACGCGGAGAGAATGGCTTGCAACTCCGGCCAGACGGTTTACGGGCCGAAATACCAGGCCGTGGATGGCGGCGTGCAACGGCTGCGCAATTGCCCCCCAGAGACCGCAAGTATTTTTTCGGCCTTCAGCATTTTCAATACGCTGATCGCGCCGCACCTGCGCCATCTCACAAATAACGACATAGCGAACCTGGTCGCGGTGACGCGCGAGTCCGTCAAGCTGGTGAAAGAAAAGTATCATGTGCCGATGATTATCTATTATCTGCGCGACCCAGGCTATCTTCAGCGCGTATCGCTGTCTTGGACCGACGATCAGATCATGGCAGCGTTCCGGTCCAGTGGCGCTCAGGTGCTCGACTATACGCTGGCAGACGGAAATAATCCCAGATACCGGATCGGCGGAGACGGCCACCCGAGCGCTCTTGCCAATCGAATTCGCGCCGAACGACTCGTCAATTTCATGCAAGCGCAGGGCGACGCGCCTCTATCCAATCCGAGCGTCAAAAGGCTCGTTGGCCTGCCCCTCTCAGGTGAACCAAAGTGATGCTTAGTCCAGCATCGGCTGGGCGCGCGCTTAAGGCTTTCAGTCTGCTTCATTTCGCTTACCCCCAGGGAAGGCGCGAGATGCGGCGCGATCGGGGCCGTAAGCTTCGCAAGGCGAGAACGCCACGCGGCGCCTATCGCGGCGAAGAGAACGAGCCGACCCAATAGTGCGCTCACATCTGCCGTTGTGCGGAACTCGTCGTGCCGCGCCGCGATTGGGGCGGCACGACACCCCCAAACGGCAGGAGCTTGGCATGAGAGGCTTGACCTATAGCGGCCCGCGCGACGTGCGCGTGGTCAATGTCCCCGACGCGCGGCTCGAAAAGGAAACCGACGCGCTGGTGCGGATTACGACCACCAATATCTGCGGCTCCGACCTGCACATGTACGAAGGCCGCACGAGCGTCGAAAAGGGCAAGATTCTCGGCCACGAAAATCTCGGCCAGATCATCGCCATCGGCAAAGCCGTCGACCGCGTGAAAGTCGGCGATTGGGTCTGCCTGCCGTTCAACATCGGCTGCGGCTTTTGCAAGAATTGCGAGCGTGGCCTGACCTCGGCCTGCCTGACGGCCTTCCCGGGCCATGCCG
>JAJXZN010000090.1 GCA_021780015.1 Pseudomonadota bacterium | reverse complement strand
GTGCGGCGAAATCGGCGCTCGAGATATTCTTGCCCGTCTCGTCGCAGGCGAAGATTTGCGCCGCCCCGCCCAATGCCGCGCGGATCGCCTTGGCCTCTTCCAATTTCCGATCCTGCGCGCGGCGGGCGCGGCTTTCGTCGATCTCGCGGAGTTCGATCGCGGAAAAACCAAGGCTGCGGCCTGCCGCCGCGGCGCGGCCGATGTAGCGTTCGACGAGGTCGCGTTCGGGGCCCGGCTTGGCGCGCCCGACGCAGAGCAAAAGCAAGCGCATCGCGTCGCCTCAAATCGCATCGGACCGAAAACTGCCAAGGAAAACCGCCAAGGAAAACCGCCAAGACTTTTTCGGTCCAACGCCGTGTGGACGGATACGCGAAGCGAAAAATCCGCCCCTGCGCGGCGCGGGCCGCGCAGCGAGACCGGAATGACTTGCGGCAGCTAGCCGGCCTGGCGTTCGCTCGGCCGGTCGCGCCCCCACATCTTTTCCAGGTTATAGAATTGGCGCACTTCCGGCCGGAACAGATGGACGATGGCATCGCCGGCGTCCACCAGCACCCAGTCGCAATGAGCCAGTCCTTCGACGCGCGGCGCCGCGACGCCCAATTCCTTGAGCGCCTTGATCACGCGCTCCGCTGTCGCGCCAACATGGGTGTTGGAGCGGCCGGACGCGATGATCATGGTATCGGCGAGTGCGGTCTTGCCCTTGAGATCGATGCAGACGACATCTTCTGCTTTGGCATCCTGAAGACACCCCAGCACAGTCTGCACCAACACGCCGGCCTGGGAATGAGATAATTCCGGAGCCGGGGGAAACGGTAGTGCTACCGTTTCGCGGATGATTGTCGAAACCAGCGGTTCGATCCTCCTGCGCGCATGCCACAAATGCGCATTTCTAAGATGGCGCGAATCATCCTTATTTTCAATTACCCCCGCGCGATCGCTTGCGCGGATTTGGCCCCTTGCGCCACGGCGCAAGCCCCGTATAAGCCGAAAGGCGCCGCACCGGTTCGCGGAAAGTCGGCGACCGTTGCACAGAAGTCGCGCCGAGAAGGCGGGGTAGGGGGAGGGTCGATGGCCGAAATCGAGGTGAACCAGGGCCAGACTTTGGAGATGCGCCGGCCGCTGTCGCCGCATCTGACCGTCTATCGGCCGATGCTGACCATGATGATGTCGATCGCCCATCGCATCACCGGCGGCGCGCTCTATCTCGGCACCGTGCTGCTGGTCTGGTATCTCCTCGCCGCGGCGACGGGGGGCGCGGCGTTCGGCTTTGCATCCTGGTTTTTCGGCTCGTTCGTCGGCCAGCTCGTCCTTTTTGCGTTCACCTTCGCGCTGCTGCATCATTTCTTCGGCGGCATCCGCCATCTCATCTGGGACGCCGGCTACGGCTTCGACAAAGACTGGCGCGAATATCTCGCCATCGGCACACTCGCCGCCAGCGTCGCGACGACGCTCATCCTTTTCATTGCCGCGCATTTGGCTTAGGCCGCGCCATCACGAGACCGACATGAGCCACGATCCCTTTTCGATCCGCAGCCCCGCCAGCAAGGTGAGCTTCCTCGGCGCCGCCAAGACCGGCACCGGCGATCTCTGGCGGATGCGGGTGACGACCGTCGCCCTGGTGCCGCTCGCCATCGCCTTCATCTGGATCGTGCTGCGCCTGATCGGCAAGAGCGAGGCAGGCGTGCGCGCCGAATTTGCGCATCCCTGCACGGCGATCTTTCTCTTGCTCTTTATTCTCGCCAGCATCGTCCACATGCGGGTCGGCATGCAGTCGATTCTCGATGATTACGTTCACGCGCCGCGCGTCAAAGAATGGGCCATGATCGGCAATTTGTTGTTCTCGATCGGCTTCGGCGTGACGGCGATCTTCGCGGTGCTCAAGCTGAGCCTCTCTTGAATTGAACCGGCAGGCGCCGGAGAAGGTAGGAAGGAATGGTGGCTGCAGGCTCCAGCACGGCGCCCGGCATCAACGGGCGAGCCTATCCGATCGTTGATCATGATTTCGACGTCGTCGTCGTCGGCGCCGGCGGCGCCGGCTTGCGCGCCATCGTCGGCTGCTCGGAGGCGGGCCTGCGCACCGCCGCGATCAGCAAAGTGTTTCCGACGCGCTCGCACACCGTCGCGGCGCAGGGCGGCGTCGCCGCCGCGCTTGCCAATATGGGGCCGGACAATTGGAAATGGCACATGTACGACACCGTCAAGGGGTCGGACTGGCTCGGCGATCAGGATTCGATCGAATATCTTTGCCGCAACGCGCCTGACGCGGTCTATGAGCTCGAACATTGGGGCGTGCCGTTTTCGCGCACCGAAGACGGACGCATTTATCAGCGACCCTTCGGCGGCATGACGACGGACTTCGGCAAAGGCCCGCCGGCGCAGCGCACCTGCGCCGCGGCGGACCGCACCGGCCATGCGCTGCTGCACACGCTCTACGGCCAGGCGCTGCGCCATTCAGCCGAGTTCTTCATCGAATATTTCGCCATCGACCTCATCATGGAAAATGGCCGCTGCCGCGGCGTCGTCTGTCTCAAGCTCGATGACGGTACGATCCACCGTTTCCGCTCGCAGCTCGTGATGCTGGCGACCGGCGGCTACGGCCGCGCCTATTTCTCCGCCACCTCTGCGCATACCTGCACCGGC
>JAJXZN010000019.1 GCA_021780015.1 Pseudomonadota bacterium | reverse complement strand
AAATGCCGCAAGGCCGGGCTCGCGCCGTCGGCCGCAGTGATCGTCGCGACGCTGCGCGCATTGAAGGCCCAGGGCGGCGTCGCCAAGGCCGATCTCGGCAAGGAGAATCACGGCGCGGTCAAGGCCGGCCTCGCCAATCTCGGCCGCCACGTCGCCAACGTCCGCAAATTCGGCCTGCCGGTGGTCGTCGCCATCAATCATTTCGGCGGCGATCACGAGAGCGAACTCGACATCATCGCCAAGACCTCGCGCGACGAATTCGGCGCCGAAGCAATCCTCTGCAAGCATTGGGCAGAAGGCGGCAAGGGCGCGGCCAAGCTCGCCGAAAAGGTCGTCGAACTGGCCGAGTCCGGCAAGGCCAATTTCCACGTGCTCTATCCGGACGAACTGTCGCTGACCGAGAAGATGCGCAAGATTGCGCAGGAGATTTACGGCGCCAAAGATATTTCGATCGAGCCGGCAGCAAAGAAACAGATCGCCGATATCGAGGCGCTCGGCTTCGGCCACCTCCCGGTCTGCGTGGCGAAGACGCAATATTCCTTCTCGACCGATCCGACAAAGCTCGGCGCGCCGAGCGACCATATCGTCGGGGTGCGCGAAGTGCGGCTCTCGGCCGGCGCCGGATTCGTCGTGATGATCACCGGCGAGATCATGACGATGCCCGGCCTGCCGAAAGTGCCGGCGGCGGTCAACATCAAGCTCGACGACAAGGGCCAGATCGAAGGCCTGTTCTAGCCTTATTATCGCGACACGCGGAAGCGACGCAGCAGCCCGGCGAATAATCCGGATTGCTGCGCTCGCCGCGCCAAGGCGCCGGGCGCGGGTCCGAGGCCGGAAAAATAAAGCCCTGCTCCCAGCACGAGCGAATAGACGACGGCGCCGCCGGTGAGCAGCAGGGTGAGTTCGATCTCGTTGCGGAACCGCGGCAGGCGGGCGCAGAGTTCCGCCGCCGGCCACGTCGCAAGAAGCGCAAAGATCGCCGACAGGAATGCGGCGACCGATGTCGCCGCCGCGCTCTTGCCGAACACCCAATCGAGCCGCATCAGCCCCTGCCGCGTCGCGACCCCCATCAGCAAAAGCAGATTGATCCAGGCCCCGGTCGCCGTCGCCGCGGCGAGGCCGGCTGCGCCGAAGGGGCGAAACAACAATAACTTGAGCCCGACGTTCACCGCCACCGCGAGAAGCGAAATGAACATCGGCGTGCGCGTATCGCCGATCGATTGAAAACTCGCGACCGCTGAGCGAATCAGCACGATGGGCACGATGCCGAACCCATAGGCCGTCAGCACCGCGGCGGAGGCCAGCGCATCGCTCTCGGTGAAAGCGCCATGCAGAAACACGCCGCGCATGATGATTTCTGGAATCATGATGAAGGCGACGAAGCACGGCGCGGCGATCGCAACGGACAGAGCCATCGTCCGGTTCTGCGCATAATAGGCGCCGGCCTCGTCGCCGCCGGCAAGGCGGCGGCTCATCTCCGGCAACAGCACGGTGCCGGCGGCAATGCCGACGACGCCGATCGGCAATTGGTAGATCCGGTCGGCATAATAGATCGATGACACGCCGCCGGTCGGCAGCATCGAGCCGATGATCGTATCGGCGAAGAGCGCCAGCTGCACCCCGGCCGAACCGATGATTGCCGGCCCGAGGACAAGAAAGAAATGTTTGACCTCCGCATCCCAGACATGCGGCACGAAATGTTCATGCAAACCCATGCGATGCAGCGCAAAAAAGGTCAGCAGAAATTGCGCGACGCCCGAAACCGTCACCCCGACCGCGGCTGCGACGCCGGCGCTCGGAAAGAGGAAGGCGACGGCAAGAAACAGGATCATCACGACATTGAGCAGCACGGGCGCGAAAGCCGCAGCGGTGAAATGCTCCAGCGCATTCAGCGTGCCCGATTGGAGCGTGACGAGCGTGATGAACAAAAGATAGGGAAAGGTGATCCGCGTCAGCGTGACGGCAAGCGAAAATTTCTGCGGATCGGCACGAAAGCCCGGTGCCAGCAGATCGATGAACTGCGGCATGAAAATCAATGCCAGGATCAGCAGAATGATCTGCGAACCGAGCAGCAGCGTGAAGATCTGGCTGGCGAAATAGCGCCCGGCTTCGAAGCCGTGTTTTGCCAGGATTTGCGAGTAGCAGGGTACATAGGCCGCATTGAACGCGCCCTCGCCGAAGATGGCGCGAAAATGGTTCGGCAGGCGGAAGGCGACGACAAACGCGTCGGCATTCAACCCTGCGCCGAGCACGGCGGCGAGCATCACGTCGCGGACGAAACCGGTTGCGCGCGACAGAAGCGTCAGCACCGCGACGGAGAAAAGGTTTTTATACATTCGGGCGTCCGCTAGGGCGGGATGCGAAAAACTGCGAGCGGTTTTTCGCACAAATCCCGCTCTAAGCTATTAAAGCCGATCGCGTTCACGAAGGAGATCGCACGCGAATCGCGCCGAACAACGATCTTTGCATTTCCGCGCCAAGTCAAAATACTCCCGCCGACGACCTCGGAAGCCGCTGCAACGGACATGCCGCGCTCCTTGGCTATACGGGCGATGTAGAGTTCGACGTCGCGATATTGCCGCTGCCCCGGTGTGTGATCCATCAGCGAGATCAGGTGCAGCCTGCCGGCGTCCATCAGCTTC
>JAJXZN010000211.1 GCA_021780015.1 Pseudomonadota bacterium | reverse complement strand
TGTCTATGGGCGCACCTTCAGCCAGCAACCACTGCAACGCGTATTCGTCCAGGTTGCCGCTCGCCAGTATGTTCACTTCGGGCATGCTGTCAGCGTCGAGAATCCGCCTCACCTGCCGGGCGTGCCGCCCCGGGTCCCCACTGTCGATGCGCACTCGTGCACGCCAATGCCTCGCTCCCGCAGGCCGGGCGCGAGGGTGACCAGTTTGTGCGCCGCTGCCCCGGTGTCGTAAGTGTCTGTCAGCACCGTGGCGCTGCCAGGGTGCGAGCGGGCGAAGTTCTCGAAGGCCTGCATCTCATCGGCATGAGCTTGTACGAAGGCACGTAGATGGGGATCCCGTAGCGAAATCCCGCCAGCACGGTTGCCGTGCCGCAGAAACCGCCGACATAGCTCGCCCGGGCGGAAAGCAGCGTGGCTGCCGCCCCATAGGCACGAGGCGGGCCGAAATCGGCCAGCGCTTTTCCCGAGGCGGCGATAACGCAGCGTGCGGCCTTGCTGGTCTCGACGCGTCGCATGCAGACGAGCGTTGCGCTCATCCTTGCGCTCGGCGGCGATTGGAGCGTCGACGAACTGGCTGCCGCAAGCGATCAATGAAGCCGCTCAACCGTAGCAAGCGCTCAAGCCCAGAAATGCGCCCTCAATCGATCTTCGGCACCTGCAGCGGCGCAAAGTCCTGGTCCGCACCGTCAATATGCGTCCGGTTGTCGGAGACATGCAGTCTGCCGCAGGCAACGAGCGCCAGCGCCGCCGGATAGATCAGGTGCTCCTGCACCAGCACGCGCGCGGCCAAAGTCTCCGGCGTGTCGTCGTCATGCACGCCAACGGCGGCCTGCGCGATGATCGGACCTTCGTCCATTTCGGGCACGACGAAATGCACCGTGCAGCCATGGATTTTAACGCCATCCGCCAGCGCGCGCTCATGCGTATGCAGGCCGCGATAGGCGGGCAACAGGGCAGGGTGGATATTGATGAGCCGCTGCGCCCAGGCGCGGACGAAATGCGGTGTCAAGAGCCGCATGAAGCCGGCGAGACAGATCAATTCGATGCGGTGCAGGTCGAGCAGAACCTCGATTGATTTTTCGAATTCGTCACGCCCGGCATAGATCTTGTGATCGACGGCGGCGGTCGGGATGCCTTCCGCTTTGGCGAAGGCAAGGCCTTCGGCCTCCGGCCGGTTCGAGAGGACGAGGGCGATCATGGCCGGATAATCGGGCGCTCGCGCGGCCTCGATCAGAGCACGCATGTTCGAACCGCGACCCGAAATGAAGATCGCCGTGCGCTTGCGGTGCATCACAGGGCCAATCGCCCGGCGGCAATGACGCGCGGTCCGCTCGGCGCGGCGATGACATGGCCAATTCGGACGGCTTCTTCGCCGGCGCCGCGCAAGGCCGCGGCAACGGCCTCGGCCTCCGCGGCCGCGACAATGACAACCATGCCGATCCCGCAATTGAAGGTGCGGAGCATTTCCGCTTCCCCCACCGGCCCCTCGGCGGCGAGCCAGCGGAAAACCGGCGGGACGGGAATCGCGGCGAGATCGAGCTTTATGCCGAGGCCTTGCGGCAACACGCGCGGCAGATTATCGGGAAAGCCGCCGCCGGTGATATGCGCCAAAGCCTTGATCGGCGCGCCCGCCCGCAGGGCCTGCAGGATGGGACGCACGTAAATGCGCGTCGGTGTCAGCAGGGCTTCGGCGAGCGAAATCTGCGAAGCAAACGGAGCCGGGCCCGCAAGCGCCAGACCGGCATCGGCGACGATGCGGCGGACGAGCGAAAAGCCGTTCGAATGCAGGCCCGAGGCGCTGAGCCCGAGGACGCTATCGCCTGCGGCGATGCCCGGTCTCGGCAGCAGGCCATCACGCTCGACGGCACCCACGGCGAAGCCGGCGAGATCGTAGTCCTTGCCGGCGTAAAGGCCCGGCATTTCGGCCGTCTCGCCGCCGATCAGCGCGGCGCCGGCCTCGCGGCAGCCCTGCGCAATGCCGGCAACGACCTCGGCCCCGACCTCGGGATCAAGCCGGCCCGTCGCATAATAATCGAGAAAGAACAGCGGTTCGGCGCCCTGGACGATGAGGTCGTTGACGCACATAGCGACAAGATCGATGCCGATCGTCTGATGGCGGTTGCTTTCGATGGCGAGCTTTACCTTCGAACCGACGCCGTCATTCGCGGCGACCAGAATCGGATCGCGGAATCCCGCGGCCTTCAGATCGAAAAGGCCGCCGAAGCCGCCGATTTCCGCGTCGGCGCCGGCGCGCCGGGTCGTCCGCACCAGCGGTTTGATTTTCTCGACCATAGCGTTGCCAGCGTCGATGTCGACGCCGGAATCGGCATAGGTCAATTGCTTTTTTGACGCCATTTTTGCCCCTTGCTGAAGGCGTAGCGTTTCGCCCGACGCAAGGCAAGCGCCGGCCCCGTGCAGTCCGCCGCACCCCCAAATTCGCCGAATTGCGCAAAACGCGGCACGATTCGATGATGGCCCTGTTCAAATCCGACCCCGCCGATACACAATCCGTCGCACGGACGGCGCAGATAATCGGTGACAACGCCAAGCAGATGGTTCTTGAAATGGGCAGCATGCGCGCCAGCGTGGCGCATCTTCTGACCCCGGCGCAACAAGCCCAACTGACCGCCAGGAAATTGAACATG
>JAJXZN010000264.1 GCA_021780015.1 Pseudomonadota bacterium | reverse complement strand
CTGTTGATCGTCGGTCACAATCCCGGCCTTGCGGAACTCGCGCATGTGCTCGCGGCGCATGGCAACAAGGCGGAACTCGTGCGCATGCGCGGCCACTTTCCGGCCCCGGCGCTCGCCGTGATCGATTTCGACGTCGACACGTGGCAAAAGGCCCGGCGCGGCGGCGGTCAGCTCGAATACTTTGTTCCGCGCCAGGCGCTGGCCAAATGAACCCGCGGCAAGATTGAGGATTGGCCCTTGCCCTCTCTCGCTGATTTTCTCTTCGATGCGGGGCTCGCGATCCAGAACTTGGCGGAATCGCTGTCCGGGCGGCCGCTGCGACTTGGCGTGACGGGTCTTTCGGGCGCCGGCAAAACGATCTTCGTCACCGCACTGGTCCAGCACCTGACACTCGCGGCGCGCGTCGCAGCGCTCGGCGGCAAAAATGCGCTGCCGGTTTTTCGCGTCCATGCCGAAGGGCGTCTGATGCGCGGCACGCTCGAACCACAGCCGGATGACGCCGTGCCGCGCTTCGCTTATGAGGAGCATATCGCGACGCTGACCGGCCCCGGTGGCGACGCCGACAAACGTGCATGGCCGGAATCGACGCGGCGCATCTCCGAATTGCGGCTGACGCTCGAATTTGAGCGCGACACCGGCTTCGGCCGGCGCCGTTCGCAGCTCACGATCGATCTCATCGATTATCCAGGCGAATGGCTGCTTGATCTGCCGCTGCTCGACAAATCCTATTTGCGTTGGTCGCAGGATACGTTCGACGCGAGTCTCGCGCCGGCGCGTGCGCCGCTTGCGGCGGAATGGCGTGCCTATGTCATGGGGCTCGACGCAGCGGCCAAGGCCGACGAAAGCGTCGCGCAGAAGGCGGCGGTGCTGTTCACCGCCTATCTGCGCGCCTGCCGCGCCGAACCGATTTCGGCCTCGGCGCTGCCGCCGGGGCGTTTCCTGATGCCCGGCGACCTCGAAGGCTCGCCGCTGCTCACCTTCTCGCCGCTGCCGCTCAACGAAGCCAGCGAGATCGATCCGCAATCGCTCGCCGGCATGATGGCGCGCCGCTACGACGCCTATCGCAATCATGTCGTGCGGCCGTTCTTTCGCGATCATTTTGCAAGGCTCGACCGGCAGGTCGTCCTGGTCGATGTGCTTGCCGCTTTGAATGCAGGCGTTTCGGCCGTGCGCGACCTGGAACAGGCGCTTGGCGAGGTTTTGAACGCATTCCGCACCGGCAAGAACACGCTTTTGACGACGCTGCTGCGGCCGCGGATCGACAAGATCCTGTTCGCCGCCACCAAGGCCGATCATCTCAACCACGTGAGTCACGATCGACTCGAGGCGATCTTGCGCCGGTTGACGGCGCGTGCCATCGCGCGTTCGGAGGATGTCGGCGCCACGATCGACGTCGTCGCACTTGCCGCGGTGCGGGCGACGCACGAGGCCAATGTCGGGCGCGGCGGTGCGGCGCTGCCCGCCGTCGTCGGCATTCCGATGGCGGGCGAGCGCATCGGCGACGAGATTTTCGACGGCCGCACCGAGGCGGCGATCTTTCCGGGCGAATTGCCGCGCGATCCGGACGCAGTCTTCTTGGGCGATATGGGCGTCGTCGATCCGCGCGCGGCGGATTACCGTTTCGTGCGCTTCCGGCCGCCGATTGCGCAGCGCGATGCCGCCGGGACGGCCTTGGCGTTGCCGCACATCCGTCTCGACCGCGCCTTGCAATTCCTGCTTGGCGACAAATTTGAATAAGCATCGGACCGAAAAGTGCGAGGCGGTTTTCGGGTCGATCCGATGCGATGAAAGGGACACCATCGGACCGAAAGGTGCGAAGCCGTTTTTCGGGTGCGATGAAATGATCGAGGGCGCAACGTGGCGACCGAAGCACGCATAAAGCCGCAGGCCTTTCGCCTCGACAAAGGTCAGGGCGCTGCGGAGCCCGCGCGCGAGACGTTCACGCTCGAGCCGGTCGAGGATTTTGTCGAGGCTGAAGCCGCGAAGTCCGGCGCGCCACTCGACCCGGCCGAACGTGCCGTTGAATCGGCGCAGCGGCGCGGCATTACGCAAAGCGCGCTTCTGTCCTGGGGTGGGCTGTTCGTTTCGGCGGCGGGCGGATTCATTCTCCTCGCCTTGAGCAATTGGCTCATCGCGCTTGTCGCCGAGCTTTTTTCCCGCTCGAAGGCTTTGGGCTATGCGGCGCTCGGCCTCGGGGGCCTGGCGCTTTTGGCGCTTGCGGTCATGGCCGGGCGCGAGATTTGGAGCATCGCCCGGCAAAGCAAGATCGCCCACATGCATATCGGCTTTGCCGCAGCCCGCGCGGCCGACGACCGCGATGCGGCACGCCGGCTTGTCGCGGCGCTCGTCTCCTTGCAAGCCAAGCGCGGATCGAGTGCTGCAGTGCGCGCCAATCTCATCGGTCTCACCAAGGAGATCGTCGATGGGCGCGACCTCATCGATATCGCCGAGCGCGATCTCGTGCTGCCGCTTGACCGCGAGGTCGCGCGCGAGATCGCCAATGCCGCCAAGCGCGTCTCCATGGTCACGGCGATTTCGCCGCGGGCACTGGTCGATGTCGCCTTTGTCGCCGCGCAGGCGCTGCGGCTGGTGCGGCGGATTTCGGAAGTCTATGGCGGCCGGCCGGGCTTTTTCGGCTTTCTCAAACTGATCC
>JAJXZN010000235.1 GCA_021780015.1 Pseudomonadota bacterium | reverse complement strand
AACAATCCTGGTGAAGGCGGGCGAGTGGTCCGTCTTCGGGCCCGCCCTGATGCCCAAGGTCGGCCCCCTGCCCGGACGGGGCTTCGGTGAGAAGGAGTGGGACCAGGGCCTGCACATGGACGGATCCATGATGGGGACGGGGACCATGATGCCCGGCGGGACCAGGCCGGGGGGCATGCATCCTGGCTCCGGCGGCACCATGGGGCCCATGCACTGAACGCGAGCCGACACGTCGGAAGCACCGTGGTCGGCTCGAATGCCTGGGGTGGTTTCCATCAAAACCCGGCCTGCTCGATCGCGGCCAAGCTGATGGCGTCGGCGGCCGCTACGTCGAAATGGCAAATCGCGGCGAGCTGTTCGTGCTTGGCGATGCGACCGTACCAGTCGCATTGTGGCTCGCTGAGGTGATGCGGCGTATCGAAGGCGAGCCGATCGCCGCCCTCGTTATGGATAGATATAAACAATCCGAGCTCGGCGAAGCAATCGATCGCGCCGGCATCCGTGCTCCGCTGATTTGGCGAGGCATGGGTTTCAGGGACGGCGGCGAAGACATCGAGCGCTTTAAGCGCGCATGCTTCGACGGCAAGGTCAAGGCGCGGCCGTCGCTGCTCATGCGATCGGCATTCAGCGACGCGGTGTGCCTCCGCGATCCCGCGAACAACGCGAAGCTGGCGAAGGCGCGCTCGACGGGCCGGATTGATGCCGCCGCTGCGAGCGTGCTGGCGGTCGCCGAAGGCGCGCGCCGCGACGGTCGTGTCCTCAAACAGGCGAGGCCACCGCAATGGGCGTAGGCGTGAGAAAATACGGCGCATCGGTCTATCGCTCGCAACGATGGGCGGCTGTCCGCTTGCAGGCGAAGCGCCGCGACGGCTTCCGATGCGTCAAGTGCGGCGCCAGTGGTCGCCTTGAAGTCGATCACATCAAATCAGTGAGGAAGAATCCCGAGCTTTCGTTCGATCTTTCCAATCTGCAGAGCCTTTGTTCGGGCTGTCACGCCCGGAAAACCGCAATCGAGGTGGGCATCGCGCCACTCGATCCAAAGCGCCAAGCCTGGCGCGATCTCCTCAAACAAAAGGTAACTACAAATGCTTGAATCAGTGAAAATTGCCCGCCGACAAAGCGAAATCCGGCAGGCACTCGCGGCCCTGGTCGGTAAAGAGAACCCGACTGCAGATGAAACGCGCCAGATCGAAACGCTGGATACGGAATTTCGTAGCAACGAGGTGCGCTACCGCGGCGCGCTGATCGCAGAGGACACCGAGCGCCGCGCGCACGGCGATGATCTCGAAACGCGCGGTGAGCGAGAGTATGCGGCGCTGATTGGTCGTTTCGAGTTGCGGCAGGCCATGCTGTTCCTGGAGGAATCGGTACCGCTCACCGGCGCGACCGCAGAAGTCGTGCAGGAAATGCGATCGAGAAACGGATATCGCGGCGTGCCGATACCGCTCGAAGTGCTCGCTCTGGAAACGCGCGCAGGCGAGACTGTCGCGTCCGGCGTGCCGAGCCCGAAGATCACCGCGCCGATCATCGATCGCCTGTTCCCGGCATCGGTAGCCGCGAAGATGGGCGCCCTCATGGTCAGCATTCCGCAAGGCTCCGAGGAATATCCGATCGTGAGCAGTGCTGTTGCGGCGGCCTGGCAAACCACCGAGACCGGCGCTGTCGGCGGACCCACGCCGTACACCACCGCCTCGCGCACGATCGCTCCGAACAACACGCTCGGCATTCAGGCCAAGCTGACCCGAAAAGCGATCAAGCAGACGGGCGACGGCTTGGAGCAGGCTTTGCGGCGCGATCTGAATGGTGCGATGGCAATGGCGCTGGATAATGCAGCGTTCCAAGGCACCGGAGCCTCGGGCCAGCCCTCCGGCATCATGGTCGGCTCCTATAGCATCACGTCAACGGCGGTTGCTGCCGCTGCGACCTGGGCCGCGTTCCGAAGTGCGGTGGTCAATTTCATGATCGCCGCCGCGGCGAACAGTCCTGGCGATGTGAACCTGCTCATTCGCCCGGAGGTCTATAACAAGCTGGACGGCACCATTCTCACGAATACCGCCGTTTCAGAATGGGATCGTCTGAAGCGCAACATCTCCAACTCGGTAATGTCGGCGAACGCTCTTTCGGCGCCGACAGGCGCGCCGCTGGCGACATCGGCGCTGCTCACCACTTCGATCGGCGGCGTTCCGCCGATCTTCATTGGCGCATGGGGCGGCATCGATCTGATTCGCGATATCTACTCCGACGCACAATCGGGTGGTGTTCGCCTCACCGCGCTATTGACGGCGGATGTCTCTGCAGGCCGTTCGCAGCAATTGCAGATCCTGACGGGGATTCAGTGATGCTGATCGCCTTCCACCCAGGCGATCTCGAACTGCGTAGCGAAGGCAGGATAACCCGCCTTCGCGCCACGTTCCCCTATGGCTCGGAAACGGAACTCGCGGCTGGCCGTCGCGAAGTATTCGCGCCGCACGCCTTCGCCGCCTCGATCGCGGGCGGACAAGACGTGCATTTCCTCTCGGCCCACGACTTCGCCAAGCCGCTCGCCTCTCGCTCGGCTGGCACGATGCAACTGCGCTCCACCGATTCCGCGCTCGAGATCGACCGCCACCGCGTGATCCCGCGCCAGCCGGCCGAGGAAGCGCTGCCCCGCCGCCCGCC
>JAJXZN010000173.1 GCA_021780015.1 Pseudomonadota bacterium | reverse complement strand
GCCAGAACACATCGATCGGCATGCCGCCGCGCGGATAGAAATAGCCGCCGATGCGCAGCCAGCGCGGCTTGAGCAGGCCGATAAGATCCTTGCCGATCCGCACGGTGCAATCCTCGTGGAAGGCGCCGTGATTGCGGAACGCGCCGAGGTAGAGCTTCAGCGATTTCGATTCGACCAGCCAGCGGTCCGGCACATAGTCGATGACGAGATGAGCGAAATCCGGTTGCCCGGTCACCGGGCATAGCGAGGTGAATTCCGGTGCGGTGAAGCGGGCGACGTAATCCGCATCGGGATGCGGATTGGGGACGCGGTCGAGCTTTGCGTCGGCGGGCGAGGCGGGCAGGGCGGCCTTGCGGCCGAGGGAGGGCTTTTTGCTCATGGGCGCTTATAGCCTGGGTCGTTGCGGCCGGCCATCAGCTTAAGCCTCGCCGAGATCGGCGGCCGCGACATCGCGCAAGATGGCACGCAGCTCGCTGGCACGCTTGGCGCCAAAGGCCTTTTCGAACTGACGTTGGGCTTCGCGCCAGCCGTCGTGCGCACGCTTCATCCTTTCGCGCCCCGTCGCGGTCAGGCTGATCTCCTTGCTGCGGCGATCCTTGGCGTTTCGGGCGATCGCGATCAAGCCTTCGCGCTCAAGCGGCAAGATGTTGCGGCCAAGCGTCGTGCGGTCCATCACCATGGCTTGTGCCAAGGCATGGATGGTGCTCGGCCCGGCATGACTGAGCCAGGCAAGGATTGAATATTGTGTCGTTCGCAGCGACGCCGGCGCCAGAAAGCGGTCGTAGAATTGGGTGATGCGGCGGGCCGCCTGCCGCGTCGCAAGGCAGTTGCAGGCCGATGCGGCCTGGTCGAAAGGCATCGCATATCCTCAGCGGCTGTTCATCGGCTCTGCAAAGCATCAGCGCGAGCGCATATCATGCAATCTTTTCGCGGGCAGAGCACCGATGCGAAAAACCCAAACACGTCTTCGCGTCGCTGCCTGTGACATAAGAGCATATGCTCGTATGTCAACGGAGTTTGATCGCGGCCGGTTAGCACAGCCGTGCAAAACCGCTTAAGGAAAAACCGGCAAACGGAAATGGCCGCGGAGGGGAATTGATGCGGATACTTGTGGTGGGGGCGGGTGCGCTGGGCGGCTATTTCGGTGGCCGGCTTCTCGCGGCGGGCAGAGACGTGACTTTTCTGGTCCGGCCGCACCGGGCGGCCCTGCTGGCCCAAAACGGCCTCGAGATCATCAGCCTCAAAGGCAATTTGCAGATCGCCGATCCGCCGATCGTGACGGCCGACAAACTCGCGCAACATTATGATGTCGTGCTTTTGAGCTGCAAAGCTTTCGATCTCACCGATGCGATCAAATCCTTCGCTCCGGCCGTCGGCCCGCAGACCATGATCCTGCCGCTCCTCAACGGCATGTTGCATCTTGACATCCTGGCGTCGCATTTCGGGGCCGAGCATGTGCTCGGCGGGCTCAGCAAGATTTCGGCGACGCTCGACGAAGCGGGGCGGATTCACCACCTCAGCACTTTCCACTCGATCAGTTTCGGCGAGCAGGACGGCGCCCGCACGGCGCGCATCGAAGTGCTCGACAGCACGCTCTCCGCCGCCGGATTCGATGCGCATCCGAGCGACAAGATCCTTGCCGAGATGTGGAACAAATGGGTGTTCATCGCCGCCGCGGCGAGCCTCGGCAGCCTGATGCGCGCGGCGGTCGGCGATCTCGTCGCCGCCGGCGCTGCTTCCTATGCGACGGCGCTTCTCAAGGAATGTGCGGCGATCGCGGCGCGCCATGATTTCCCGCAGCAAGCCGAAAGCATGCGGTTCGGCGAAAACATGCTGACCGAGGCGGGCTCGACCTTCAAGCCCTCGATGTTGCGCGACATCGAGCGCGGACAGCGCACCGAGGCGCATCATATCGTCGGCGACCTGTTGCGCCGGGGCGGCGACCTACCGACGCCGATCCTGCAAATCGCCGATATGCATCTGAAAGTCTACGAGACGCGCCGCGCGCGCGAAGCCGGCGCTTAAGGTCAAATTCTCGGGTTCAGACTTGGGAGGAGACTTCGATGCCTCTCGTTCGAATCGATCTGTTGCGTGGCAAGCCGGCCGAATATCGCCGCAGGGCCGGCGAAGTCATCTACGAAGCCATGCGCTCGACGATCAATGTGCCGGAGAGCGACCATTTCCAGATCCTCACCGAACATGAGCCCGGCGATCTTGTTTTCAGCCCGGATTATGTCGGTATCCGTCGCACCGACGATTGTATCTTCATCCAGATCGTTCTCAACGAAGGCCGGACCCTCGACCAGAAGCGTGCATTCTACCAGGCGATCGCTGACGGGCTTCACGAGCGGCTTGGTCTGCGGCGGGAAGACGTCTTCATCGTTCTCGTCGAAGTGAAGAAGGAGAACTGGTCTTTCGGCAACGGCGAAGCCACATATGCGTGACTCTATCCAGGCATATGGGGGGATGATGGAATATCGGCAGTTAGGCCATTCGGGGTTCAAGGTCCCGGTCTTGAGCTTCGGCACAGGCACCTTCGGCGGCAAGGGCGAACTCTTCGCCGCCTGGGGTTCGAGCGACGTCAAGGAGGCGACGCGCCTCATCGACATCTGCCTCGATGCGGGCCTCAATCTCTTCGACAGCGCCGATATTTATTCCGCCGGTG
>JAJXZN010000289.1 GCA_021780015.1 Pseudomonadota bacterium | reverse complement strand
CGCCTGAAAGCAGCTGGTCACGGCGCCCGCGGGTTGCAGCAGCGGCTTGGCGCTCATAGATTGCCATGACATTTTGGCATATGAGGCGTCCATGTCCCAAGGCGCGGCCCGTCACGCAAAGCTCATCATCATCGGCTCCGGCCCGGCCGGCTACACGGCGGCGATCTATGCCGCGCGTGCGCTGCTCGAGCCGATCCTGATTTCCGGCTTCGAGCCGGGCGGCCAGCTGACCGTCACGACCGACGTGGAGAATTATCCGGGCTTTGCCGAGCCGATCCAGGGTCCCTGGCTGATGGAGCAGATGCGCCTTCAGGCCGCGCATGTCGGCACGGATTTCGTCTCCGATCACATTGTCAAGGTCGAGCTTGGCCAGCGGCCCTTCCGCCTGCATGGCGACAGCGGCGCGGCCTATACTTGCGATGCGCTCATCATCGCGACCGGCGCCAAGGCGCGTTGGCTCGGCCTGCCGAGCGAAGAAAAATTCCGCGGCTATGGCGTCTCGGCCTGCGCAACCTGCGACGGCTTCTTCTATCGCGGCCGGGACGTGGCGGTCATCGGCGGCGGTAATACGGCGGTGGAGGAGGCGCTCTATCTCGCCCATCTCGCCCGCAAGGTGACGATCGTGCATCGGCGCGATTCCTTCCGCGCCGAGAAGATTTTACAGGACCGGCTGTTCAAGCTGCCCAATGTCGATGTCATCTGGGACAATGTCATCGAAGAAATCTGCGGTACCGAGGGGCCGACGAGCGTCACCCACGTGCGGCTCAGGAACGTCAAGACCGGCGTCTATACTGAAGTGCCGGTCGAAGGTGTCTTCGTCGCCATCGGTCATTCGCCGGCTTCCGAGCTATTTCTCGGCCAGGTCGAGGCTAGGCCCAATGGCTATTTGAAGACCGCGCCGTTCTCGACCGCGACCAATATCCCTGGCGTCTTTGCGGCCGGAGATGTGACCGACGATGTCTATCGCCAGGCGGTGACGGCGGCGGGGCTTGGCTGCATGGCGGCGCTCGAAGCCGAGCGCTGGCTCGCGGCCGAAGCGCATCATCGCGCCGCGGCGGAGTGATGCGTCCGCGCTCAAATCACCGAGGGGGCCATGGACTGGGATAAGCTGCGCATCTTCCATGCGGCGGCGGAAGCTGGATCGTTCACGCATGCCGGCGCGGCTTTGGGGCTGAGCCAATCGGCGGTGAGCCGTCAGGTGAGCGCGCTGGAGCAGGATCTCGCGGTGCCGCTGTTCCACCGTCATGCCCGCGGGCTGATGCTGACCGAGCAGGGCGAGCTTCTGCTGCGCACCGTGCGCGAAGTCACGATGAAGCTCGATACGGTGCAGGCCGGCCTCGCCGATAGCCGCGAAAAGCCGCATGGCGAATTGCGTGTCACCGCGACTTACGGCATCGGCACCAATTGGCTGACACCGCGGCTCGGCCAGTTCCTCGAACTTTATCCCGACATCAAGGTGCGGGTGATTTTGTCGGAGGACGAGCTCGATCTCGGCATGCGCGAGGCGGATGTTGCATTGCGCCTGCGCGAGCCCATTCAGCCGGACCTGATCCGCCGCCGGCTGTTCACCATGCACTATCACCTCTACGCCTCCGAGGATTATCTGGCCCGCCATGGCGAGCCGCAGACGATCGAGGATCTCGACAAGCACCGCCTGCTCGCCTTCGCCGCACCGACCGCGAGCTTCCTCGAGAGCCTTAACGCGCTGCTGACCGTCGGCCGCGACGCCAAGGCGCCGCGCGAGGCGGCGCTGTCGGTCAACAATATTACCGCTTTGCGCCGCGCCGTGGAGAACAGCGTCGGCATCGCCGTCCTGCCCGATTATCACATCGAGGGCGGCAGCCATCTGGTGCAGCTCCTGCCGCAGACCGTGATGTCGCAATTCGACTGCTATGTCGTCTATGCGGAAGAGATGAAGAACGTCGCCCGCGTTCAGGTGTTTCGCGATTTTCTGGTCGCGAGCGCGCAGAGATGGCGGTTCTGATCCGCGGCGGTTGCGCGAAGGGATCTAGTGCGCAGTGCAGCATGCGGGTTTGGGCTTGCGGTCTCAGCGCTGGCGGGGCGCAAAGGGCGACACGACAGGCGAGGGACGGGCGGCGCCCTTGCCGGCGAATTCTCCCCGAAATTCACAGGACGATCTTGCAAGCCGCGAACCTCCCACCATATGGCGAAAGCGCGTGGCGTGAGGCATTTGGCGGTCCGGTCCGCTGGGGTTTCGCGGCATCGCGCAAGAAAAGCGAAGTTTTTTTGAATCGTTGTTGACAGCTCAATCGAGCTGGACATATAACGACCCCGCTGGCGACGCCGCCGTGACGCGGCATTGCGAAGCGTCTCTCTCGAGTTTCTCGGGCCCAAAGCCACCCAGTTGAAAAATTGGGGAGAGGACGTTTCGCTTCTAAACGCGTCGCAAGCATGCTGTTTGACAATTAAATCGGAAGAAAGAGAAACGTGGACGGCGAGGTCCTTGCGCGATGCAAGCCTTTGGGCGCGCATCGGGAAAAGACTTTGGCGGTCACGTTTATCAAGTTCATCGACATCTTCGGGCTTGCTCGAAGGTGGATGTGCTTGGAACTCGTCAAATGCGATGCATCGATGCCAATCGATGCGACGCCAGAGAGTGACCAGCCAGCTTCAATTCTCATTCAACTTGAGAGTTTGATCCTGGCTCA
>JAJXZN010000210.1 GCA_021780015.1 Pseudomonadota bacterium | reverse complement strand
CGCAGAGCGTCGACGAGCGGCGCTTTGTGGCGGCCATCGGTGCCGAGCTTGCACATCGTGCGGGCCTCACCAAGGGCCGCACCGTGCGCTCGATCTTCTTCGGCGGCGGCACACCCTCGCTGATGCAGGCGCAAAGCGTCGGCGCGATCCTTGAGACCATTGCCAAACATTGGAAGATCGCCCCCGACGTCGAAGTGACGCTCGAAGCCAACCCGTCAAGCGTCGAGGCGGCGCGCTTCCGCGACTATCGCGCCGCCGGCGTCAACCGCGTCTCGATCGGCGTGCAATCCTTCAACGATGCCGATCTGAAGGCGCTCGGCCGGCTGCATAATGCGGCCGAGGCCAGCAATGCCATCGATGTCGCGGCACAGGTTTTCGAGCGCTTTTCGTTCGACCTGATCTATGCGCGGCCGAACCAGAGCGTGAAGGCCTGGGCGGCGGAGCTGAAATCGGCACTCGGCCGCGTCCGCGACCATATCTCGCTCTATCAGCTGACGATCGAGCCGGACACGATGTTCGAGCGGCTTTACAACGCCGGCAAGCTCAAAATCCCCAATATGGATCTCGGCCGGGCGTTTTGGGACGTGACGCAGGAATTGACCGCGCTCGCGAGCCTGCCCGCCTACGAAGTCTCGAACCACGCGCGCCGCGGCGCCGAGAGCCGCCATAATCTCATCTATTGGCGCTATGGCGAATATGCCGGCGTCGGTCCCGGCGCGCATGGCCGCATCGTCACGCCCAAGGGGCGCCGGGCGCAATCGACCGAACGGCACCCGGAAATGTGGCTCACCGTCGTCGAGGCCGACGGCCAGGCACTGGTCGAGGACGAATTGCTTTCGAGCGAAGAACAGGGCGACGAATTCCTGCTGATGGGCCTGCGGCTTGCCGAAGGCATCGAGCCCGCCCGTTTCGAGGCGGTCGCCGGACGCCGGCTCGATCCGGGCCGCATCGCCTCGCTCGTCGCCGACGGCATGGTGGAGATGATGCCCTCAGGCCGGCTGCGCGTCAGCGCCGAAGGCTTTCCGGTGCTCGATGCCGTGGTGGCGGATTTGGCGGCTTAGTTAAGTCGCCGAGCTGCGCCCCGCAAAGCTGCGCGGCGCCTGGCTCAACGCAACGGCGCTGCCGTTTTCAATCTGGAAGATGGCAAGCGCGCGCTCGTTCTGGCCGTTCGGCTTGAAGCGGAAGACGCCGTCAGCGCCGTTGAAGCCGGCGGAATTGGTCAGCACATTTTCGGAAAATTTGTCGGCGCCGCCGCGCCGCGCCAGGGCGATGACCAGCGAGACGGCATCATAGCCAAGCGTTGCGATCCGCGTCGGGTCGCTGCCGTATTTGGCCCGATAACGCTGGGCGAAGGCCTGGAAGCCGCCATTGTCCGGCGCGGCAAACCAGGCACCCTGCAAGGCCGGCAGGCCGAGCACGCGCGCATCGTTCCAGAGGCCGGTGCCGAGGATTTGCACCTTATGCGAATTGAGCCCCGCAGCGGTGAGGGCCCGCGCCATGGCCGGCATGGCCTCCGCCTGCTCGGGAATGAACAGTGCATCGATCTGGTTGCCGAAGGCGGCGATCTTGCCGACCGCGGTCGAGAGCGTCTGCGGCGTGTAATTTTCGAGCTCGACGACGCGCAGGCCGCGCTGTGCGGCGATCTGCTGAAACTCGGCCGAAGCGACACGGCCGTAATCGTTGTTCGGGATCAGCGCGGCAAACGAATGTTTGCCCTGGCTCGCGGCATAATCGACGATGCGGTCGACATAATTCTCGATCAGGAACGAGAGCAGATAGACGCCCGGCGCGGCGGTCGATGTGTCGGTCGAAAAGGCGATGACCGGCTTGTTCGCGGCTTGGGCGATTTCGCCGACGGCGCGCACATTGGGCGAGAACAGCGGCCCGAGGATGAGGTCGTCGTTCTCCGTTACGGCCTGCTGCGCGGCGGCCTTGGCACCGTCCGGCGTCGAATGATCATCCTTGAACGCGATCGTCACGCTGTTGCCGCCGCTCTCGGCGACGGCAAGATTGGCGGCGTTTTCGAGCGAGGTGCCGACGACGCTCGGCGTGCCCGAAGCCTGGGTCAGCGGCAGGATCATCGCGACATGCACGGGGCCGCTGCCGGCAGCGCCACCCGGCGCCGACGGCGCGCCGGGCAAAGGCTCGGTCTGCACCGGCGTGACCGGCGCCGAGGCGGAGAAAGAATCATTGTTATTGGTCGAGGCGCTCGGATTGACCTCTTCGCAAGCCGCAAGGCTCAGCGCCACGATCGCCGCAAATGCAAGCCGGCCCGCGACGCCGATGCGCTGGCCGAACCGCCGGGCAGACCCGAAGCTATGAAACAAGAGACCCCCTTGGCCGCACATCGTCCCAGCGGCCCGCAGGATGATCGCGATCGTCCGCGACCCGGCACAAGCTCAAGGCTTAACTAGGCGGAGATTATATCTGATTTGAGGCGGCTCGAAAGCAAGAGAACATCGCCGCCGGCCTAAAGGGCCGCTTGCGGGCGCCGAAGCAGTGTTCTATATATGGAACGATTGAACGTTATATAGAACGGTTCACGCAGGCGGTTGAGCGCGGCGAAGGTCTGGAATGAGCGAACATCAGAAGCCTTTGGATCTGCCGGCAGCAGGCGGCGCGGCGACCTTCACCGCTTTCGGCCTTCGTGCCGAAGCCGTAAAACTCGGC
>JAJXZN010000225.1 GCA_021780015.1 Pseudomonadota bacterium | reverse complement strand
GAGTTGATGCAGAACGGGAGTAACGACGAGGGCGAGGCCGAGCCAGACAAACAAGCGGCCGAGCGGAGCCCAGGCGAGGGCGACGAGCGCCGAGACAAGCGCAAAGAGTGCGAAGGTGAGCGACGACCCTTTCCGCCCCTTGGCATAAAGTTGCAGCAGTTCGACGTCGAAGGCACGATGGCCGGAGCCGGAGGAGGTGAGCTTTTCGCGCGCCTCGCGGACCTTTGCAGCCAGCCGCCGGCGCTCGGTCGCGACCCTCGGGTCAGTGCCGCGGCCGCGCTCGATCATCTCGGCGGTGACTTCGGTCATCCTTGGAAAAATCCGTCGATTTGTAAAACCGCGCGCAAGTTTTCGTTAGAGTGTGGCGAAGAAAGATTAACGGTCGCCTGATAGAATCGTTAAGATAGAGTCAATCAACCGGCGCTAAAACGTCCGGATCATTGTGCCATCCCGCACATCTTGCATTCCAAATATTGGTTAAGGATAGTTTTCACTGTAGTTGATCGTGCCGGAGGGGCGCGAAAGGCGTGCGCGTTGCGCGAGGAAATGTCCACCTTCCTTTGGATAGGCCCATGTCGTTTCTTTCCGATCCGGTTGCTTCCTTCGGTCTTGACCCGAGCAACAAAGCGACCCCCCACCATCCGGCGTCTGTTGATGGCATGAAGATCACGATCGTCGGTTCGGGCGATGCCTTCGGTTCGGGCGGCCGTGCCCACACATGCATCCGGCTTGATGCCCGGGCCGCGACCGTGGTGGTCGATTTCGGTTCCGGCTCCATGACAGCTTGGCAGAAGCTCGGCTTCGACAGCAATGATATCGACGCAGTCGTGATCAGCCATCTCCACGGCGATCATTTCGGCGGCATCCCATCGCTCTTGTTGCATGCGCAATTTGTCGCGCATCGCCGCAAGCCGCTGCTGTTCGTCGGGCCGCCCGGGCTCAAAGCGCGGCTGCAGGACATGCTCGATCTGTTCTTTCCCGGCAGCCCCAAGGCCGATTGGAGCTTTGCTTGGCAAGTTCGCGAAATTCCCGGTGGCCGCAAGATCACCGTTGCCGGTCTCAGCCTAGAGACGTTCGATGTGATCCATTCGCCGGGCAGTATGCCGACGGGCATGCGGCTTTCCGATGGCAAGCATGTCTTCGCCTATTCAGGCGATACGGCGTGGACCGACGTGCTCTATGCGATTGCCGCCGACGCCGACCTCTTCCTCGTCGAGTGTTCCTCGGGCGATGAGCCGATCCCGAATCATTTGCATTGGCCGCAGCTCAAGAGCAAGCTGAAGGGGTTCAGCGCCAAGCGCATCGTCGTCACGCATTTGGGCCCGTCTGCCATTGCAAAAATCCCCGAAATGCAGGCTGCCGGACTCAGCGTTGCCAACGACGGGCTCAGCCTCGACCTCTGATCTCAAGGCTTACGCCGACCGCATCCGCGCCTGCCGCTTCTGCCGCGATCTGCCGGGGCCGGCACAATTGCCGCAAGAACCGCGGCCTGTTTTACGCGTCTCGACGACGGCGCGGCTGGTGCTCGCCGGCCAGGCCCCGGGCACCCGGGTCAATGCCACCGGCATCCCCTATAATGATCCCTCCGGCGACCGGTTGCGGGCGTGGATGAATGTCTCGCGCGAGAGCTTCTACGATGAATCGCGCATCGCTATCGTGCCGATGGGCTTCTGCTTTCCCGGCCTCAATGCGCAGAAGGCCGACCTGCCGCCGCGCCGCGAATGCCGCCAGCTCTGGCATGACCAATTGTTCGATCTCATGCCGCAGGTCACTTGTATCGTCGCGATCGGTCGCTATGCGCAGGATTATCATTTCGCGCGGGTCGGCCATTCGCTGCCGAAGGGCGCGACTCTGGCCGATATCGTCAGCGATTGGAAAAGCCACGCGCGCCTGACGCCGCGGATCATCGCTTTGCCGCATCCCTCTTGGCGCAACAATGCCTGGATCACGCGCAACCCTTGGTTTGAGGGAGAGGTCCTGCCGCTGCTGCGCACCGAAATCGCCAAGGCGATGACTTAACGCCCTCGCCCGATACCTAAATCGCTGCGTCCTCTTTTCTCGGCCATAAAAGCGCGATCAGCAGGACGAGAATTGCGCCGGCCGCGCCGCAGAGCGGCATGAAATAGCGCCCATGCGCGACGGCGAGATCCGGCACCAGCGGCATGCCCGCGGCGAATTCGTTACCGATCATCTCGCCGCCGATAAAGCCGAGCATCGCCGCGCCGGCCCAGACCAGGACCGGGAAGCGCTTGATCAGCGCGAGCAGCAAGGTCGAGCCGGAGATGATCAGCGGCACCGAAAGGCCGAGCCCGAAGAGGACGAGCAGGGCCGACCCCTTCGAGGCGGCGGCAATGGCAACGACATTGTCGAGCGACATGACTGCATCGGCGATGACGATCACCCGCACCGCGCCCCAGATCGACGTCTGCTGAGTGACCGGTTTTTCGCCGCGCTCGTCGCGCGCCAGCTGGACCGCGATCCACAGCAGCAAAAGACCGCCGAGCAATTTGATGAAGGGCAAATTAAGCAGGCTGACGAAGACAAGCGTGAAGACGACCCGTAGGCCGATCGCTGCCGCCGTGCCGAGCGCAATGCCGCGCAAGCGCTGCGCCTTCGGCAGGCCGGCGCAGGCTAAAGCGATCACGACCGCATCGTCGCCGGAGAGCAGAATGTCGA
>JAJXZN010000013.1 GCA_021780015.1 Pseudomonadota bacterium | reverse complement strand
GAGATCATCTGGGACAAAGGCCGCCTGATCATCTCGCGCGGCCATTATCATTGGCGGCACGAGCCTTGTCTTTACGCGGTGCGCAAAGGTCGCACCGCGGGTTGGACCGGCGATCGCCGCCAAGTCACCGTCTGGCAGATCCCGCATCGCCGCAACGCCAGCGGTCATGCGGCCGAGAAGCCGATCGAATGCATGATGCGGCCTATGCTTAATCACACGAAGACGGGCGACGCTGTCTACGATCCGTTCGTGGGATCGGGAACGACGATCCTCGCTGCTGAACAGTCGGATCGCCGCTGCATCGCGATCGAGATCGATCCCGCGCATTGCGCGACGGCGATCGCGCGGTGGGAAGCGTTGACGGGCCGCAAAGCCAAGGAGGGCTGACCTGCGCACGCTCGGGCCGACGGTCAAGCCGGCCGATCTGCGGATCGTCCCTCCTCGTCCGAAAACGGCCGACCCTTACTATTCCACGAGGGAATGGCGCGATCTCCGCCGGGAATGCCTGGAACGCGACGGATATCGCTGCGTTCTGTGCGGTGCCGAAGCGAGCGTCGCCGACCATATCGTCTCACGGCGCCGATGGTTCGCCGAAGCGCGCAGCGGTTCCCCTGACGTTTTGGACAATCTGCGCTCCCTCGACACGACCTGCGACAACCGCCTCAAGGAAGACGCCTCCGGTCGCCGCAAAAACCGCGGAAGCGCCGGCGTCATCGACGCAAGCGGCTGGCCGATCGCCTAGTTCGGCGATCCAGCTTCGCCTTCGTCGAACGCGGCGCCCGGCGCCCCGGGGGGGTTAAAAGTCGAGCGCGCAATGGCGTCTGCAACCGCTCCAGCAACACAACGCGCAGCGCCGCGAATTGAAATCCGGGAATTGGCATGGCGACGAGAGGAGCGCGCCCGAAACCGACGGCTCTCAGGCTGGTCAGCGGCAACGCCGGCAAGCGCCCGATTCCGGCAAACGATCCGCGTCCCGGCGGCGCGCCGGCAAAGCCAAAGGACCTGACCGGCCGCGCCTCCGAGCTTTGGGACCTGCGCATCGCGCCTGCTTTCTGGCTCGCCGAGGCGGATACGGACAAGGCGGCCATGTGGTGCCTGCTTCAGGCCGAGTTCTACAAATCCAAGGGCAAGATGATCGCGGCGCGCATCGGCCAGCTCCGGGCGCTGGGTTCCGAGCTTGGCTTCGATCCGTCGTCACGAACGAGGTTAGGCGCGAGTGGCGGCAAGCCCGAAAAGAAAGACGACCCCGCCTCCGAGTTCTTCGGATGAGGTGACGGCCTGGGCCGAAGCTGTCGTCGCCGGCGGCATCGTCGCCGGGCCGCATGTCCGCAACGCCGCGCGCCGCCATCTCGACGACATCGCGCGCGGCGCCGAGCGCGGTCTGGTCTGGGACGCCGGCGCGGCCGAGCGCGTGTTCCGCTTCTTCTCCGGCGTGTTGCGCCTGGCGGGCGGCAAGTTCGAGGGCCGGCCCTTCCTGCTGCACCCCTCGCAGAAATTCATCGTCGGTTCGCTGTTCGGCTGGAAACTCGCCGCGACCGGCAAACGCCGCTATCGCCGAGCCTATATCGAACAGGCAAAGGGGCAGGGCAAAAGCCCGATGAGCGCCGGCATCGGCATGTATTGCCTGGTCGCCGACGGTGAGGCGCGCGCCGAGGTTTACGCGGCGGCGTCGAAAAAAGACCAGGCGATGGTGCTGTTCCGCGACGCGGTGGCGATGCGCAACCAGTCGCCGCAGCTCGCCCAGCGGCTGACGCCGAGCGGCGGCAACCCCGTCTGGAACCTCGCCGACACGACGACGGGCAGCTTCTTCCGCCCCATTTCCTCCGACGACGGCCAATCCGGCCCGCGCCCCTCCTGCGCGCTCTGCGACGAGGTGCATGAGCACCGCGACGGCGCCGTCATCGAAATGCTGGAACGCGGCTTCAAGGCGCGCGAGCAGCCGCTTCTCATCATGATAACCAACAGTGGATCGGACCTGAATTCGGTCTGCCGCGAGGAGCACGTCAACGCCATCCGGGCGGCGGCCGGCAACCGCCTGCTCGACGGCAGGCTCGACGAATCGCTGGCCTATCTCGGCGATCCCGAGGCGGCGGCGACTTTCGACGACACCTTCAGCTTCGTCTGCTCGCTCGATCCCGACGACGACCCGCTCGCCGACCCCTCGTGCTGGCCCAAGGCCAACCCACTGCTCGGCGTCACCCAGCCCGTCGCGGAACTGGAGCGCGCCGTGCGCCAGGCGCAGGCCATGCCCGGCAAGCTCAACAATATCCTGCGCTTGCATTTTTGTGTTTGGACGCAAAGCGACCGGGCCTGGATCGCCCGCGAAACGCTGGAAGCCGTCCTCGACGATTTCGATCCGCTCGAATATTCCGGCGAGAAGGTCTTTCTCGGCGCCGATCTTTCCGGGTCGCAGGATCTGACCGCGCTCGCTTTCGCAGCGCGCGTCGGCGAAATCGACATGCCGACCGAAGACGGCGGCGTGGTTCGCAAGCCGACCTTCGCCCTTTGGGTCGAGGCCTGGACGCCGGGCGACACGATCGCCGAGCGCGCCTCGCGCGACAAGGCCCCTTACGAGCTGTGGCGCTACCGCGGCTTCCTGCACGCGCCGCCAGGCCAACAGGTGCGCATGGATTTCGTCGCCGCGCGGATCGCCCGCGTGTCGGTGGAATACCGCATCGCGTGG
>JAJXZN010000284.1 GCA_021780015.1 Pseudomonadota bacterium | reverse complement strand
GATGCAGCCGGCACGGTCACCTTCCATATCGACGATGCGACGCAAGCGGCCGCCGTCGGCCGCGACGAGAAACGTCTCGTCAGCTTCAAGGGCGACGAACTCATGCAGCAAAGCCTGCCGGCGCCGGGCCGGCCGGTTCTCAAGGTGACGTGGAAGCGGTCCTAGGAGTGGAGCTTGGCGGCGAAAGCGCGATTCCTTGACTCCTCTTAGCCCCGCGCCTAAAAGCCCCTGTTCTCGCAAGAGATGAAAACCCATTCCGCCGACTGGCCCTGGAGGCCAGCGGTCCCCGTCCGGCAGCGCGTCGCGCCCCCGGGCGCGATGGGTGTTGGACGCATAAGGGTTTCGAACGCCTCCCGGTTCTGAACGCAGAAAAGCCGAAGAGGCAGGTTTTGCTTGGGTTTACCTCAAGCTGAAGGATCAAGCGCATGTTCGAAGGGCTTTCGGAAAAGCTCTCTAACATATTGGACGGCCTGACGCGCCGCGGCACGCTCTCGGAAGAGGACGTGAACCTCGCCCTGCGCGAGGTGCGCCGCGCCCTGCTCGAAGCCGATGTCGCGCTCGATGTCGTGCGTTCCTTCACCGACAAGCTGCGCACCCGCGCCGTCGGCGCCAATGTCGTCAAATCGGTGACGCCGGGCCAGATGGTGATCAAGATCGTCAATGACGTCTTGATCGAGACACTCGGCTCCGACGCGCAGCCGATCGACCTCGATGCGCCCCCGCCCGTCGCCATCATGATGGTCGGCCTGCAAGGCGCCGGCAAGACCACGACCACGGCCAAGATCGCCAAAAGGCTCACCGAGCGGATGAGGCGGCGCGTGCTGATGGCCTCGCTCGACGTCAAGCGTCCGGCCGCGCAGGAACAGCTCGCCGTGCTCGGCAAACAGGTCGATGTCGATACGTTGCCGATCATCGCCGGACAGACGCCCGTGCAGATCGCCAAGCGCGCCGAGGAGGCCGCGCGGCTGCAAGGCTATGACGTCGTCCTGCTCGACACCGCCGGCCGTACCCATATCGACGAAGCTCTGATGGCCGAGATGGTGGAGATCAAGCGGGCGGCCAATCCGCACGAGATCCTGCTCGTCGCCGACAGCCTCACCGGCCAGGACGCGGTGAACCTCGCCAAGAATTTCGACGATCGCGTCGGCATCACCGGCATCGTGCTGACGCGGGTCGACGGCGATGGCCGCGGCGGCGCGGCGCTCTCCATGCGCGCCGTCACCGGCAAGCCGATCAAGCTGCTCGGCGTCGGCGAAAAGATGGATGCGCTCGAGGATTTCCATCCCGACCGCATCGCCAACCGCATCCTCGGCATGGGCGACATCGTCTCGCTGGTCGAAAAGGCGGCGCAGACGATCGATGCGCAGAAGGCGCAGAAGATCGCCGAGCGCATGCGCAAGGGCAAATTCGATCTCGAAGACCTCGCCGATCAATTGGCGCAGGTCGAGAAGATCGGCGGCCTTGGCGGAATCATGGGCATGTTGCCCGGCGTCGCCAAGATGAAGGACCAGATCGCCTCGGCCAATCTCGACGAGCGCGTGATCAAGCGTCAGCGCGCCATCATCCTGTCGATGACGCCCCAAGAGCGGCGCAACCCCGACATTCTCAAGGCCTCGCGCAAGAAGCGCATTGCCGCCGGCTCCGGCACCAGGGTCGAGGATGTCAACCGGCTCTTAAAACAGCACCGCGGCATCGCCGACATGATGAAACAGCTCGGCTCCGCCAAGCGCGGACCGCTGTCGCAGATGGCCTCCGCCATGGGGCTCGGGGGCGGTATGCCCATGCCGACGCCGGAACAGATGGCCGAATTGCAAAAGCAGGCAGCGCAAGGCGGGCTGCCGAAGATGCCCGAATTGCCGTCGGGTCTCGTGAACAATCCGCCGAAAGGCATGCCCGGCCTGCCGGGCTTGGGCGGCGCCAAACTGCCGGGCGGCCTGCCCGGCCTGGGCGGCGGGTTCAATCCATTCGGGGGCAAAAAAAAATGAGCGAGCCCTCGCTTAAGAGCGCTTTGGATGGCGTGTGGAAGATGAGCGAACGTCTGAAGACGGCCGGCGTCCATCACGAAATCAAAAGCTACCGCTACGACGCGATTTCGATCTTCGCCCACGTCCCCGGTGAGTATTGGGAGATCGATTTTTGTGAGAACGGATCGATCGATTTCGAAGTCTACAAGTCGGACGGCAGCATAAAGGACCCCGCAGCACTTGATGCTGCAATTCAGAAAATAGAAGCTTTGAACGAACCGAAAGGAAAACAATGTCTCTGAAAATTCGTCTCGCCCGCGGTGGTGCCAAGAAGCGCCCGTTCTATCGCGTTGTCGTCGCCGATTCGCGCATGCCGCGCGACGGCCGCTTCATCGAGAAGCTCGGCACGTTCGACCCGCTGAAGGCCAAGGACGCCGCGGATCGTCTCGTGCTCGATGCCGAGAAGGCCAAGACCTGGATCGCCAATGGCGCGCAGCCGACCGACCGCGTCGCCCGCCTGCTCGACGGGCTCGGCGTGCTGACGCGCGAAACGCGCAACAATCCTGAGAAGGCGCAGCCGAAGAAGAAGGCGCAGGAACGCGCCGCCGCGGCCGCCGCCAAGGCTGGCGCGGCCAGCGAAGAAGCCGCGCCGGCGGCCTGACGATGCCGGCCGGCCGCCCCACCCCGCCCGCGGCGCACGATCTCGTGCTCGTCGGGCGGATCGGCGCGGCGC
>JAJXZN010000186.1 GCA_021780015.1 Pseudomonadota bacterium | reverse complement strand
CTTCAGGACGAGGTCGAGTTCGGCTTGCGGCGTCAGCAACAGCCAGTCGGAGGCCCAGAGATCCGACCCGAAGATGCCGATGTTGCGGCTCTCAAGCCAGGTGACGAGCGCCGGCGTATCGGCGAAGCCTGGAAAGCGGAAGAACGTGATCTGTCCGTTGGCGCTGCCGTAGGCGGCCCTTTCGTCGGCAGCGAAGCCGCGGTCGATATCGGCGCGGGCGGCGGCATCGCGCATCAGCCGCAGGGTTTTGCCCGGATGCGAAAACGTATGATTGCCGATCGAATGGCCTTCGGCGATTTCGCGCCGCGCCAGCGCCGGATAGGCTTGCGCGTTGCGGCCGATGAGGAAGAAGGTCGCCTTCACGCATTCCTTGGCGAGGGCATCGAGCACTTTCGGCGTCGTCGTCGGCCAGGGACCGTCGTCGAAGGTCAGGACGACTTCGTGATCGCCAAGCGCCAGGGTGCGCGGATAGGTCTGCAGGCCGACGGCAAAGCCGCCTGCGGTCGAAAGCGCAAGCGTGCGCTCGGTGCCGAGCTTGTCCGGCCCGCAGGTTGGCGCGGCGACGGCGCATGTCGTCCACGTTCCGCTCGCCAGCGCGAGGGCCAGCGCGCCGACGCGCCATTGCCTCACGAAATTGCGCCCCCTGAAATTGCGCCGCATCAAAATAGCCTGCCTTCTCGGAAGGCGCTCGTTATGGACCGCGAAGCGATGAAGCGCGAGTCAAGGATCGGCCGATGGCCGATTTCGATCTTGCCGCCGGGCATCGGACGACCCTGGCGCGAAAAGTTGGATTTCTACCGCCCTCGGGAGCGGATTTTGTCCGTTTAGTGTTCTATTTTTGTTCTCGACCGCCGACGCGGAGCCGATTATCCTATGCCGCAA
Source organism: Pseudomonadota bacterium (assembly GCA_021780015.1). Classification (GTDB taxonomy): domain Bacteria; phylum Pseudomonadota; class Alphaproteobacteria; order Rhizobiales; family Beijerinckiaceae; genus Methylovirgula. Next base: position 1,821 of record JAJXZN010000186.1, on the reverse strand, counting down.
TCCTTTCTGCGGCCCGCGGAGCATTTTCGTGCTTGAGGACACAATTGAAAAACGACTCGACAAACGGCTCCGAGATGGGCCGCTAAACCCAATAGTCGAGCTCGACGAGACGGGGCTTGTCTTCGGCGCGGGGACTGTTCTTGCACCGATGCGGCGCGATGATTACGGCGCGGCGCGACTTGATCTTGATGCAGATGGGGCGCGCGTTTTTGCGCTCCTTGCCGCGGCCTATGGTCGGCCGGTTCGATCTGATGTCCTTCGACATATGAAGCGCGCCTCCGAGCATTGGCGGGATGGCGACAAGGCGCTCGCCAATATTCGCCTTGCCTTCGCGCGGCTGCCGCGTCTTGACGATCGCGCGAGCCTCTATCGGCTGCTGTGCGCCGAAGATCTGCTCGAACAAGGCGTGCCGCCGCGCCTTCTGCTGCGCGCCATGGGCTTTGAGTCCGAAGAGTCCGGCCTTGCCAAATATGATCCCGATCAGTCGCGTATCCGGGCGGGGAGCGGGCGCCCCAGCGGCCAATGGACATCGGGCGATGCGGGCACGGGGGCTTCCGAACCTGTCGCCGTTTCGCGGCCTCGGAATTTCAAACCTGTTATCGGTCCGCGGCCAGAGCCAATCGCCACGCCGGCCGCTGCGGGTTTTGCCAGCGCCGCGGCCGAACTCGGCACGCTCGCCGAGGGACTGTTCGCGAAGCCGGACAACCTACGGTTTCTGGCGGGGCTTGCGCGTCTCGCAAGCCTTGTCGCAGAGGCAGCGCCAGCAGTCGCGGCTGCAACGCCAGTAGCCGCAGCCGCAACGGTATTAGGGACAATCTTCGTCCGTGTTCAGGACAATCCCCTTATCGAAGGGTCGATTCCGGGCGATACCGGCCTGCGCTATTCGCTCGACAATGATGAAGGCGTGTTGCGTTTCCTTGATGCGCATAGCGGCGCAGAGGTTGCTGCCGCGCGGCGCGGCCGCGATGGAATTTTCTTCGAGACCGAGACGGGCATTCCCGTCGCCCGCATGGTCGGCGGAAGCGTTGTCTTCGATCCTGCTGTGTTGGCGAACGAGGCGGAGGATTCGCGCGCCCAAAGCGGTGCGAAGACGAGTGCGGATACAAGCAGCAACACACCGCAGCTTTGCCCCACCCTGGTCCCGATGTGCCGCATGGCGCTTCGCCGCGGTCCATTGCCTATCAGGCGCATGTCAGCGCCGTGAACAATCCGCAGCGTCCGCTGCCGCCCGGCCTTGCGGTCAGCTTGATTGACCTGAAGACTGGAAAACGCGTCGTCTTCGATGATTGCCGCGAGAGCGATGGCGTGATGATCGAGGCCAAAGGCCCTGGTTTTGCGCGCCTGTTGCGATACGCTTATTTTTCCCAGGAGATTTTACCCGATCGGTGGCGAAATCAGGCAGCGCGTCAAGTCAGCGCCGCTGGCGCGCGCAAGATCGAATGGTTTTTCGCAGAACCGGAGGCTGCACAATGGGCGGGAAAATGGTTCAAGGAAAACGAAAATCTTAGAAGAATTCGCGTTCGCTTCCTCGCACCGGAAGAGCCGTGAATATGGAATTTGTTTTTGGACACTATTATTTCATCCGTGCTTCCTGGGGCGCGCGCCCTGAGACGCCGGAGGCGCTTGCTGCGCGTTTTCTCAAGAACATCGATCTCTTGAGCGCGATCGATCCGCTTCTGGCGCTGTGGCTCAGCGGCGTTAACGGTCCGAAAAAGCTCGAGGCGATCCGCGATCGTTATGCTCAGATTGTCGCCGCGCGGATTTCAAAAGATGATTGGGGCGAACCCGAGCCCATCTACGGTTATTCTTTTGGCGCAATCA
>JAJXZN010000164.1 GCA_021780015.1 Pseudomonadota bacterium | reverse complement strand
GCCGACCCCGGGCAGGGTTTCGAGCGCTTCGCGCGTGTCCGGCACAGCGCCGCCGAAATTTTCAACCAGAGCGCGCGACAGGCCGATGATATTCTTGGCCTTGGCGCGATAAAGGCCGATCGTCTTGATGAGGTCGCGGACCTTGTCCTCGCCGAGCGCCAACATCTTCTCCGGGGTGTCGGCGACGGCGAACAGCGCTGGCGTCGCCTTGTTCACGCCGGCATCGGTCGCCTGTGCCGACAGCACCACGGCGATCAGCAAAGTGAAAGCGTTTTTCGAGTGCAATTCGCCGCGCGGATGCGGATTGGCCTCGGCGAAGCGGCGGAAAATCTCGGCGACGGTCTCCGGCGGCACCGGCTTCGGCCAGCGTCCGGCGCGCCGTTTGCCGGCCGGATCGGCCGGCGCCTTGCTCGGCACGATGGCCGGAACTTTTGCGGCGGGTTTAGGCTTGGCTCTGGTGACGGGCGCCATTAGTGTCTTATAGAGTTCGACGGGGGTCCGGAGAAGAGCGTGCCGCTATGGACGACGGTCCGATCCACATGATCGATTGCCAAAATGGCGATCATCAAAAGGGGCGGGAAAATGGGCACGCGCCCGATCCTGCCGTGCAGCGGATTTACGCTGTGCGCCTGCATCCGCACCGCTCGCTGAGCGAACGCAATTTTTGGGTCCTGCTCTGCGTCTTCTCGGCCATCAGCTTTGCCACCACCATTCCGTTCGTGGTGATGGGCGCCTGGCCGGTGGCCGGCTTCATGGGGCTCGACGTGGCGATCTTCTATTTCGCCTTCCGCGCCAATTTCCGCGCCGCCCGGGCCTATGAGGACGTGAACGTGACGCCGATCGAACTCTCGCTGGCGAAAGTTTCACCGAAGGGGGCGCGAGCGGAATGGCATTTCAATCCGTCCTGGGTCTATCTGCATAAGGAGACGCACGAGGAATATGGCGTGCAGAAGATTGCGCTTTTCTCGCGCGGCCGCAGCGTCGAGGTCGGCCATTTTCTCGGCCCCGATGAGAAAGCGCTGCTCGTGCATGACCTTTCGCTGGCCCTTGCCGAAGCGCGCCGCGGGCCGCGCTTTTCAGACTAAGCGCGGCAGAGCAAATCTTTTCTCTGGCCTTGGATTCGTGCGAAAACTGTTTCCGACCTTCGGTCCGTCGCTCAGTCGCAATAAACCGGCGGCGGACTGGCGAAGATCACGCGTGATGGTGCCGGGCAATCGACGCCGCAGGGCGTGCCATTGACGTCGCGGACAAAATCGCCAAGCGAGTCGTAGGTGCCGTCGGGCTGCTGATAATGGCTCATCTTGAGGATGAGGCCGGGACCGGCGGTCCAGCAGTGCGGCACTCGGTGATGGAAATGGGCCGATGCGGGCATCGCCGCGCCGGCAATGAAAGCACCGGCCATAAAACAGCGCGCGATCGCTTGCATGATGGACCTCCTCGCCTGCCCACAGCGAATTTAACAGGCAAATGCGCTGCGCTCCCCTAATAAACGATTTAGATGAACCGCGGTGTGTGTTTTTGCGCACGGAATCGCCGCCGCGATCGAACGACGTGCCCATTCGCGGCGCTTCCGTAACGATGGTTTCGGTTATGCGGATCGTCGCGGGAGAGTTTCCGTGGCCGGCGGGGGCGACCGCGGATCGACCCGGTCGAGCTTCGGTTGCGCCCGACTGCGTAATTCTCCGGTCTTGAATTCCCCCCGCTTGCGCCGAAAAATGGCCCGCTTATATAGCGGCCATCTTGCGCCCTCATGCGGCGCTACCACATTGACTTCTATCGGGGACCGGGCGGCCTTTACCCGTCCGCCCATCGCCGGATCGCTTCGGGGTCCGGCCGGTCTTGCGGCTCGAAAGGACAAACAACATGGCTAAAGTTATCGGCATCGATCTTGGCACCACCAATTCTTGCGTAGCGGTGATGGAAGGGACGACGCCCAAAGTTATTGAGAATGCGGAAGGCGCGCGGACCACGCCCTCCATCGTCGCTTTTACGGACGATGGCGAGAGGCTCGTCGGCCAGCCGGCCAAGCGCCAGGCGGTCACCAATCCCGAACGCACTTTCTTTGCGATCAAGCGGCTTATCGGCCGCACCTTCGACGATCCCATGACCAAGAAGGACATGGGCCTCGTTCCTTACAAGATCATTCGCGCCTCGAACGGCGACGCCTGGGTTCAGGCCGACGGCAAGCAATATTCTCCCTCGCAGATTTCGGCGTTCATCTTGCAGAAGATGAAGGAGACGGCGGAGGCCTATCTCGGCCAGCCGGTGTCGCAGGCCGTCATTACGGTTCCCGCCTATTTCAACGACGCCCAGCGCCAGGCGACCAAGGACGCCGGCAAGATCGCCGGCCTCGAAGTCCTGCGCATCATCAACGAGCCGACGGCGGCCGCGCTCGCCTATGGCCTCGACAAAAAGGGTTCCGGCACGATCGCGGTCTATGACCTCGGCGGCGGCACATTCGACGTGTCGATCCTCGAGATCGGCGACGGCGTGTTCGAAGTGAAGTCGACCAACGGCGACACGTTCCTCGGCGGTGAGGACTTCGACAATCGCATCGTCGATTACTTGAACGACGAGTTCAAAAAAGAATCCGGTATCGATCTCAAAAAGGACAAGCTTGCGCTGCAGCGCCTGAAGGAAGCGGCGGAAAAGGCGAAGGTCGAACTCTCCTCGGCGACGCAGACCGAGATCAACCTGCCTTACATCACCGCCGATGCCTCGGGTCCGAAACATCTGACCT
>JAJXZN010000085.1 GCA_021780015.1 Pseudomonadota bacterium | reverse complement strand
ACGCGCGGTCGTTGCAGCGCGAACGCCCTATTCCGCCGGCACCGAGACAGTCGCCTTGCGGTCGAGCTTGCCCCAGCCGACGAGCGGCCCGAGCAGCGCGGTGATGACCGATTTCACCACGACATAATAGAGAATCTGCCGGTAGCCGACGCGCTGCAATCCGAGCCAGAGCATCAGCCGCCAATTCTCGTTGCGCTCGATGATGAAGGCGATCGCTACGGCCAGAAAGTCGGTCAGCATGAACACGCCGAAATAGACGAGCGTGATGAGCAAATTGTCCGGATTGAACTGATTGCGGTGCTGCAAATAGTCGAGCCCGGTGTGCAGGATCTGCCAGAGCAGCATGAAATCGACGAGCGGCGCCATCACCGTCAGCACGACCTGGAACAGCCAGACCTGAGGCATGGCAATGAGACCCAGCGTGCCGAAACGCGGCCGAAAGGTCACGTCGCGATGCTTCCATAGGCATTGCAGCGTGCCATAAGCCCAGCGGAAACGCTGGCGGATCAGGCCTTCGAACGTGTCGGGCGCCTCGGTCCAGGCGACGGCCTCGCTGTCGAAGACGACGCGGTAGCCGGCCTTCTGCACTGCGATCGTCAGGTCTTGATCTTCGGCCAGCGTATTGGTTGGGAAGCGGCCGAGTTTTTCGAGGGCTTCGCGCCGCCAGGCGCCGACGGCGCCCGGGACGACGGTGATGCAGCCAAGCGTGACGAGCGCGCGGCGCTCGAGGTTCTGCGCGCTGATATATTCGAGCGCCTGCCATTTGGTGATCGTATTGATGCGATTTCCGACCTTGGCGTTGCCCGCGACGGCGCCGACCGTCGGATCGACAAACCAGCGCGTCAGATTGGCGATCGTGTCTTTCTCGAACAAAGTGTCGGCGTCGAGCGCCACGACAATGCTGCCCCTGACCTGCGCCAGACCTTGGTTGATGGCATTGGCCTTGCCGCCGTTGGGGATAGTGATCAGCTTGACGGCCGGATTGGCGCCGAAAGCGCGCTCGACGACATCGGAGGTCGCATCGGTCGAGCCGTCATCGACGACGATGACTTCGAGATCGGGATAATTGCTGCCGAGGATGCGCTCGACCGATTGAACGATGACGGCCGCCTCGTTATGCGCCGGAATGATGACGCTGACCTCCGGCAGGACGCCGGACATGACGGGCTTTTTCTCCCGCGCCTCGCGGATACGATGCACGAGGCCGAGACCGGCAAGGAATAAGAGGCGCGCAAAGCCGAGCCAAATCGCGCCGATGAACATGGCCTGCAGCAGATGCTGCGACCAGCCGAGCGTATAGAACACGGAGCGGTTGATGAATGGCTCGAACATGCCGGGCGGGAGCGTCGGCATGGCCTGCTCGCGAGTCAGGCCGGCGAGTTGCGAGGCCGTTTCGAATTCATAGCCGCGCGCCCGCAGTGCATCGATCAATTGCGGCAGCGCCTTGACGGTCTCGGCGCGGTCGCCGCCGGCGTCATGCAGCAGAATGACGTTGCCGGTGTTGTCGGGATCGGGATCGGAGACTTGTTTCAGGATGCGATCGATGATCGTCTGTGCCGACGGGCGCAGCCAATCGTCCGGGTCGATGCGCAAACCCACCGTGACGAAGCCCATGCTCTGCGCCAGTGCGACGGGCTCGAGCTCGTCCATGGTCGTCGGATCGGAATCGCCCATGAACGGCGGCCGGATGAGGCGCATCGAATGGCCGGTGATCGCCTCGAACAGGCGGCGCGTCGCATTGATTTCGAGCTTCGCCATGCCTTGCGGCAGTTCGACGACGTTGGGATGCGTGAATGTGTGATTGCCGACGTCGTGGCCTTCTTCATATTCGCGCTGCACGATGTCCGGATAGGCACCGGCGTTCTCACCGATGATGAAGAACGTGGCGTGGACGTGCTTTTGCTTCAGAATGTCGAGGATTTGCGGTGTCCACGTTGGGTCCGGTCCGTCGTCGAAGGTGAGAACCAGTTTTTTTTGCTGTGCACCGAATCGCTGGATGATGAACGACGTCGGCAGGACTTCGTAATTCTCGTCGACGACGTCACCGGTCTGCGGATCGAGTTCGAAGACGCGCTGGCCGGTCGAGGGCTGGGCCGCGACATGCAGGATTTCGCCCTGGTTCTCGAAATAGACTTCCTGCGTGGCGGGAATGGTCTTGAGGCCGTCGGGGGCGGCTGAATCGTAGGGGCGTCCGACGACCGACCAGATCGAGGGATCCTCGGCGCCGAGGCGCCACACCGCATAACCGGCCGGCCGGTAGATGTCGGCGGCATGGACTTCGTTGAAAGCCGAGACGCCATCGAGGAACCAGGCATTGTGCGCCTGGCCGCTCGCGTCCTTATAAGTGAAATGCGGATTTTCGGCGTCGGCATCGAAATCGATGTCGCTCGCCTGCATGCGGGCGATCCGCGCAACGTCCTGGAAAGTCAGATCTTCGGCCGGCTTGCCGGGTTTTGTCCAGTCATAGCCGTAATTGCCGAGCGCGATGATCGTGTGATCGGGATCGAGATCCTTCATCCGCGCGTCGAGCAGACGCTCGAACCAGCCCTGGCTCGCAACCGGCCCCGGCGCGCTCGTCTCCCAGTGCTCGTCGTAGGCCATGAGGATCATGTAATCGACGAGCTTGGAATAGGCGACGTAATCCCAGGAATCGTCGTCGAAGGGCACGGCGAGCAGGATTTTCCAGCCATGCGGCTGGAAGGCAGCGGCCATTTCCTTGAGGAAGGCTTTCAGATCGGCCTGGGCGCTGTCGGGCACTTCTTCGAAGTCGACGGTCAGCCCCTGGCACTGGTTGAAATCGAGGAAATCGACGATCTCCTTGAGCCGCTCGGCGCGCTTGGCCGGGTCGGCCAGCCATTTGGCGACGCCGGCGCCGTCCCATTTGCCTTCGACGGAATTCTGCAGCAGCGGGAAGATCGGCTTCGTCGGGTCCTGGTCGCGGATGGCCTGCAGAGCCCGATGGTCGAGATCGTTGCGGATGCCGATCTGATCGCCCTGCACGCTGAGCCAGGTCGGGATAACCCAATCGAGATGCGGCAAATCCTTCTTCAGGGCCGAGAAGCTGGTCTGGTCCCAATTGGCGTAGAAGCCGATCGACAGGCTGCGGCCCGGCATGGGCCCCGCGGCCTCGGTCGGGTGAGCTTGAGCTTGGGCTTTGAGATAAGCCATCCGCGAGAGATCGCGCTCCTTGCCGCGCAATTCGGAGGCGACGCGGCGGGTCGATTTCTGCAGCGAATGCTTGGTGACGGTGGCCGGCACCGGCGGCCGGAACAAGGTTTCAGCCGAGCCCTCCAAATTGGTGCTCAGGGGCGCATTATTGCCGAGCAGCAGAGCCACAAAGGCAATGATGACCACGGCGACCGCCGTGGCGGCAATCCGCACAGTCCAGGAAAGCCGCGCCGCACGCTTGCCGGTGGGATCGAAGAAGACAGGTTTGGACCGCATTGCCGCTATTTCAGAACCAATTTCGCCACTCTAGGCGTGGGTGAATTTCAATGAACGCAGGCTGAACGCCGGTGCGGGCTACGAAAAAGACCTGCGGCCTGCGCGCAAGTGTGATCGCAAGGGCACAATTTCCGGCTTGGCATGCGCTTCCTGCTTTGCCAAAGTCACAATTGAAAGCCCTGCCGGCTTGCGCGATAACCGCGCCGACATGTCTCCGACCGTCTTCGGGCCCGAATCGCCGGGAAGACGGAATTTTCGAGACGAATTCAACAAGGAGTAATGAAGATGGCCGGAGTTCGCGCCTGGGGAAGACGCCTGGCGATTGCCGTGGCGGCCGCCGCCTGTCTCAGCGCCCCCGCTGTCGCCGGCGACATTTCGGACGCGCAGACGAGCGAAATCGAATCGATCGTCAAAGCCTATATCTTGAAGCATCCTGAAATCGTCCAGCAGGCGATCCAGGAATTGACCGACCGCGAGAAGGTCGCCGACGCCGCGGCGCGGGCCAAAAGCCTCGATGATCTGAGGGGGCCGCTTTATAGCTCGCCGAACGAAGCCATCGTCGGCAATCCGAACGGCAAGATCACGCTGGTCGAATTCTTCGACTACAATTGCGGCTATTGCAAAAAGATGCTGCCCGACCTTGCCCGGCTGATGAAGGCCAATCCCGATTTGAAGGTGGTGCTGCGCGACTTCCCGATCCTGTCGGATGCCTCGATCGACGCGGCGACAATCGCCGCCGGCGTCCGCGATCAGTTCAAGGGCGAGAAATTCTGGGAATATCACCAGCGGCTTCTCGGCATGCATGGGCTCGTCGGCAAGGAACAGGCGGTTGCGCTCGCCGAGGAAATGGGCGCCGATATGCCGAAGCTCGCGCATGACGCGCAGGCGCCGCAGGCCAAGGCGGGGCTCGAGGAATCCTTCAAGCTCGGCCGGGTCCTGCAGATTCAGGGCACGCCGTCCTATATCGTCGGCGATGCCGTCGTCGATGGCGCCGTCGGCTATGATGACCTGCAAGGCAAGGTCAACAATCTGCGCAAATGCGGCAAGACCGTCTGTTCTTAACCTGTTCGCGGATCGCTGTTTGCACGGGATGAGCACGGTCGGAGCGCCATTCGGGCTTTCTTTGCCGCAGGAAGCCGGTTAAGGAAGCCAGACGCGAGTCCCCTAGCCCAAGCCCGAATGATCAAGGCTATTCACGTCCTTAACGGACCCAATCTCAATTTGCTCGGAACCCGCGAGCCGGAGGTCTACGGACACGAGACGCTGGCCGATATCGAGGCGCGGCTGAAGGCTGCCGCCGGCAAATTCAACGTGGCGCTGACCTTCCGCCAGTCGAACCATGAGGGCGATCTCGTCACCTGGATTCAACAGGCCGGCCGCGCCGGCGAGCCGGTCATCCTCAATGCCGGTGCTTACACCCATACATCGATCGCCATTCTCGATGCCATCAAGGGTTCAAACGCCGATGTCATCGAGGTGCATCTGACGAACGTTCATGCGCGCGAACATTTCCGCCATCATTCGCGCCTATCGGCGGCGGTGCGCGGCGTGATAGCGGGATTTGGCTCTCGCTCTTATGACCTTGCGCTGCAAGCCTTTTTGTTTGCGTCCGCGACCGGCGAGAGTTGAACCTAATGACCGAGAAGAAACCGGGCACACCGGCCCAGCCCTCCCCCATCGACCCACATCTCGTCGAAACGCTCGGCGAAATCGCCAACCGTCTCGACCTCAGCGAGATCGAGGTCGCGCAAGGCGAATTGAAGATCAAGGTCAAGCGCCAGAGCGCCAATGCGGCCGCGGCGCCGGTGGCCGTTGCGGTGCCCGCCTTGCCGATTCAGCAGCAGGCGGTTGCGGCCACGTCCAACGAAGCGCTTCAGCATGCGATCGTCGCTGCTGGCGCGGTCAAATCACCCATGGTCGGTACGGCTTATCTGCGGCCCTCGCCTGAATCGCCGCCCTTCATCACCATAGGCGCGCAAGTCAAAGCCGGCGATAAACTGCTTTTGATCGAGGCGATGAAGACTTTCAACGAGATCGTCGCCCCGCAGGGCGGAACAGTGACCTCGATTCTGGTCGAGGATGGTCAACCCGTTGAATTCGGCCAGCCGCTCGTCGTGGTCGAGTGAGGCGGCCTATGAGCGCGCATGTTTGACAAGATCCTGATTGCCAATCGCGGCGAAATCGCGCTGCGCATTCTGCGTGCCGCGAAAGAACTCGGCATCGCCACCGTCGCCGTTCATTCGACCGCCGATTCCGAGGCGATGCACGTCAAGCTCGCCGACGAATCTGTCTGCATTGGGCCACCCCCGGCGCGCGAATCCTATCTGAATATCCCCGCCCTGCTCTCGGCTTGCGAGATCACCGGCGCCGAGGCCGTGCATCCGGGTTATGGCTTTCTTGCCGAGAATGCGCGCTTCGCCGAAATACTCGCCGAGCATCAGATCGATTTCATCGGTCCGAACGCCGAGCACATCAGGCTGATGGGCGATAAGATCGAGGCGAAGCGCACCGCCAAGCGGCTCGGCATTCCTTGCGTGCCGGGATCGGACGGTGCCGTCGATGCCGACGAGGCGTTACGTGTCGCCAAGGAGATTGGTTATCCCGTCATCGTCAAGGCGTCTGCCGGCGGCGGCGGCCGCGGCATGAAGGTCGCGCGGTCCGCCAAGGAGCTCGCGGCCGCGCTCGCCACCGCGCGCACCGAAGCGAAAGCCGCCTTCGGCGACGACGCGGTCTATCTCGAAAAATTTCTCGACAACCCGCGCCACATCGAAGTGCAAGTGCTGGGCGATGGCCAGGGCCATGCGATCCATCTCGGCGAGCGGGATTGCTCCTTGCAGCGCCGGCACCAGAAGCTTTTCGAGGAAAGCCCCTCCCCGGCGCTCAATCTCTCGCAGCGGCTCGAGATCGGCGAGATCTGCGCCGCCGCGATGCGCGAGATGAACTATAAGAGCGCCGGCACGATCGAATTCCTCTACGACGACGGCAAATTCTATTTCATCGAAATGAATACGCGCATCCAGGTCGAGCATCCGGTGACCGAAATGGTGACCGGGGTTGACCTGGTGAACGAGCAGATCAAGATCGCTGCCGGTTCGCCGCTCAGCATTTTGCAGAGCGACGTCACCATGTCCGGCCATGCCATCGAATGTCGGATCAACGCCGAGGACGCGAAGACATTCCGCCCGTCGCCCGGCAAGATCGCCTATTACCATCCGCCGGGCGGCCTCGGCGTGCGCGTCGACAGCGCCGCCTATGCCGGCTATTCGATTCCGCCTTATTACGACTCGTTGATCGGCAAGCTCATCGTCCACGGGCGCACCCGCGACGAGGCACTGTTGCGGCTGCGCCGGGCGCTCGATGAATTCATCGTCGACGGGATCGAGACGACGATTCCCTTATTCCGGACCTTGGTTCGCAATAACGACATTCAGAACGGCGCCTACGACATCCATTGGCTCGAGCACTTTCTCCAGAATGGCGGCATGGACGGCTAGCGCCGAGAAGGGCGCCGTCTCGGATACAGTTCTTCTGCAATGAATCGACGCCTATTCCGCCGGCACCGGCTGTTTCGCCGGCGGCGAGGCATCGGCGAGCTCATCCGCCGGCGGGGCTATGAAGCGGCCGAAGCGCAGCGACAGTGGCGGCAGGATGAACAGGTTCAGCGCCGTCGAGGTGAACAGCCCACCGAGAATGACGAGTGCCATCGGGCCTTCGATTTCGCGGCCCGGCGTGTTCATGCCGATCGCGAGAGGTAAGAGTCCCAACCCCGTCACGAGCGATGTCATCAGCACGGCGGCGAGCCGGTCGCCGGCGCCGCGCACCGCGGTCTCCTTGTTCCAGGTCTGCGCATCGACCGAGACGAGATGTTCGTAATGCGAGATCATCATCATCGAATTGCGCAAGGTGATGCCGAACAGCGTGACGAAGCCGACCAGCGAGCCGAGCGAGAGGACCGCACCGGAGAAGAATACCGCGACGACGCCACCGACGAGCGCAAAAGGCAGGTTCGCCAAAGTGACGAGCAGATTGCGCCAATTGCGGGTGACGATCGATAACAGGAGGACGATGCCGACGCCGGCGCAGATCGATTTCAGCGTCAGATCCTGCTGCGCCTCGGCCTGACCTTGCGCCGCGCCGGTGAAGACGAGATAGGTGTCGGGCGGCAATTTGATCTTGGCCGCGAGTGCCGCCTTCGCATCCTTGACGAAGGAGGCGGGGTCCCTGCCCTGCACGTCGAGCGTGATCGATTGCAGCCGCCGCCCGCCCTGGTGCTCGATGAGATAGAGGCCGGAGGTCGGCGCGATATCGGCGACTTGCGCGAGCCGGACATAGGTGCCGTCTGGCGCCCGCAGCGGCAGATCGCCGATACCGACGACATCGCCGACGCGGCGTTCCGCGAGCCGCACGACGACATCGAAGACACGGTCGGCTTGATAGGTCTGGCCGACGATATCGCCTTGATAGGCGGTGCGCACGACATCGAGAACGCTCGCCGGATCGAGCCCGAAGCTGTGCAGGTCGGCGGAGCGCAGCTTGATCGAGACCTGCGGCAGACCGAGGGGCGATTCGATCTCGACGGACGAAGCCCCGGGCACGCCGCGCAAGACCGCGACGACGCGTTCGGCGGTGTCGTTGATGACGCCGAGATCGCTGCCGTAGACGTTCACGGCCACCGGTGTCGAATAGCCGGAAAAGGTTTCGTTGACGCGCTCGGTCAAAAACGTATTGGCGGAAATGTTGACGCCGGGGAAGTCGAGCAGATGCGCCAGCAGCGCCTGTTTGGCGTTCATCGCCGCATGGCCCGAGATCGGATTGAGCTCGACCTCGAACTCGCTCTGGTGAGTGCCATGCGTGTCGCCCGCCGCCGCCTGTTCGACGCGGCCGACGCGCTGCGCCACGGTCTTCACCATCGGCAGATTCATCATCGCCTGGGCGATGCGCGCGCCCATACGAAGCCCTTCCGCGGTCGAGGTGCCGGGCATGGCGGTCATGTGGACGATGAAATGACCTTCCTGCAGATCCGGCAAAAACGTTTCGCCGAAGAGCGGCAGCAGCGCGAGGCCGCCGGCGGTCAAGAGCGCCGCGAAAAAGATCGCGAGCCGCGGCGCGCCGACGATGACATGCAACACGCTCTCATAGCGGCCGCGCGTCCATTTGACGACCGGTGGCGTATGCGCTTTCGCGTGGCGCGGCAGCAGCAGCAGCGACAGCGCCGGGGTAACCGTCAATGCGACGATCAGCGAGGCGAGAACGGCGTAGATATAGGTGAGGCCGAGCGGCGCGAAGAGCCGCCCCGCGACCCCCGCCAGGGTCACGACCGGCAGAAAAACGAGCAGGACGGCGAACGTCGCATAGACGACGGCGCTGCGGACTTCGAAGGTTGCTTCCAGCACCACGCGCGCGGCGGGCCGCGGCTGCGGCAGAAGCTGGTTCTCGCGCAATCTGCGGGTGATGTTCTCGATGCCGATCACCGCGTCGTCGACGACTTCGCCAAGCGCGATGGCGAGGCCGCCGAGCGTCATCGTATTGAGCGTGATGCCGGATTGTTGCAGCACAACGACTGCGGCGAGCAGCGAGATCGGGATCGCCGTACAGCAGATCGCCGCGGCTCGCAGGTCGAACAGGAACAGGATCAACACGACGATCACCAGCACGCCGCCGATCAAGAGCGATGAGCGCAGGTTGTCGGTCGCGGCGACGATAAAGTTCGCCGGCCGGAACAGGCCGCCGTGCAAAACGACGCCTTGTGCTTTGAGGCTCGGTTCGAGATCGGCGAGCGCCGCTTCGATCGCTTTCGTCACCTGCAGCGTATTGGCACCATACTGCTCGTCGATATTCATGACGACGCCGGGCTCGCCCATGATCGCGGCAGCGCCGATCGACGGTTCCGGTGCCTCGATGACGTCGGCGACATCGCCGAGCGCGATGCGGCCGCCATCCGGGCGAAGGACAGTCGTGCGGGCAATATCGTCCGGAGTGATGCCCTCCGTCTCGGTCTCCAGGGTAATGCGCTGGTTCGGCGTGCCGATGAAGCCGGCGCCGCCGACGCCGGTGGCGCGCCGTGCGGCCGCGAGCACATCCTCCATGCCGAGACCGTAGCGGATCAGCCGGTCGGGATGGACCAGGATCTGGGTCGATTTTTCCTCGCCGCCGAAGACTTCGGCACCGGCGACGCCGGGAACCGAAAGCAGGCTCGGGCGGATCGTCCATTTGGCGATCGTCCGCAATTTCATGAGGGATTGCCGCTCGGAGGTGATGCCGATGACCAGAATGGTGGCGCCGGACGAGGTCATCGGGATCATCCCCGGAGCCCGCACGCCGACCGGCAATTGATTGGCGAGCGTCGCCAGCCGTTCCGCGACCTGCTGGCGGTCGCGATAGAGATCGGTGTTCAGACCGAAATAGACCTTGATGTCGGAAAGGCCCTGGATCGAACTCGATTCGATGCGCTGCAGGTTGGCGATACCATTGACCTCGGTCTCGATCGGCCGGGTGACCAAAGTTTCCACCTGCTCGGCGGCAAAACCCGGCGCCTCCGTCTGGATATCGACCTGCGGCGGCGCAAATTCCGGAAAAGCGTCGTAGCTCGCGTGATTGAGCACATAGATGCCATAGGCGACGAGCAGGCAGGCGAGGACGACGATGATGCCGCGGAAACGCAGCGCGAAGCGGATGATCGAGGCCTGCAGTCCGGCGACGTTCATCGTCAATCCTCGACCGGCACCGAGGCGCGGAATTCTTCCGAGAGCAGCATTTGCGCGCCATGGATGACGATCTGTGCGCCGGACGCAAGGCCGCTGACAATATAGCCTTCGCGCGGCGCCGAGCGGGCCGGGTTGATGGCGCGGCGGATGAAGATCGTCGGTTGCGTGCGGATGTAGATCCAGGCCTTGCCTTCAAGCCAAACGACGGCGGAGTCCGGCACGATGAGGCCCGGTTCCGACGCCTTGACCGCGAGGCTCGCCTCGAGCGTCAGGCCGGGCAGAAGGTTCTGGGCCGGAGTCTGATAGAGATAGCTGACGCCTTGCAGCTTGGGATCTGCGGCTGTCGCTAGCGAGACGAAGCTGAGACGCACGTCGGTTGCGCCATAAAGCGCGCTGGCGGTCGCTGGCGGCGTGGCGATGACGACGCCAGGTGGCAGCGTCACGCGTACGAGATAGCTGCGCCGGCCGATGAGATCAGCGAGCAAGGCGCTGTCGCCGGAAAGCGCATCGGCGATCGCGCCGCCCCAGGCCTGCCGCGCATTGGCAATGATCGCGCCGG
>JAJXZN010000283.1 GCA_021780015.1 Pseudomonadota bacterium | reverse complement strand
ATATCTTGCGGAACATAGACTTGCACGCGCACCTTGTCGGTTCGCGCGACGCTGAACATCGGGCGTGATGTCGTGTCGGCGCTGACGAGATCGCCGACATCGATATTGCGCGCGGTGACGACGCCGGCGAACGGCGCCACGACAGTCAAGTAGCTGCGCCGTTGGGTGATGGCCGCGAGCGCGGCTTGCGCGGCGCGCACATCCGCGGCGCGGGCGGCTTCGGTCAGGCGATCCTGGTCGAATTGCTGCGCCGTCACCCAGCCGCGCTGAACCAGGGCGCCGGAACGTTGGGCAGTGGCATGGGCAAGATCGAAATTGGCCTTGGCCTGGGTCAGTGCGGCCTCGGCCTGGCTCACCTGCTGATCAAGCTCGGGGGACCGGATGATGGCGAGAACGTCGCCTTTTTTTACCTGCGTTCCGATATCCGCGGAACGCTGCGAAATATAGCCCGAGGCCCGCGCGAAAATCGTCGCCGTCTCGAAGGATTCCAAGCTTCCCGGCAGGTCGAGCGGCACGCCGCCCGCCAATCGGTGCGCCGTCACGGTCCTCACGCTCGGAACCATCGAAAGCCGCGCGTCGGTTGCGGCTTCGGCGATCGAATCCGTTGAGATCCGGCGTCCGGCGCCATAGCTGAGACCCGCCGTGAGCACGATCAAGGCGATCCAGCCGAGCGATCGCGTCCCGGCGCGTGTTGGCGCGGGCTGCGAGGCGATTTCAAAATCTTCGGCAGGCTGCGGCTTAGACATGGGCGAAATCCTCCAACAGCCGGCCTTCGCGTTTGCGCAAGCGGCTATAGAGCCAAGGAACGAGAAAGAGTGTCGCGACGGTGCCGAACATCAGGCCGCCGATCACGGCGCGGCCCAAGGGTGCGTTTTGTTCGCCGCCATCGCCAAGGCCGAGTGCCATCGGAATCATGCCAACGATCATCGCGAGCGCGGTCATCATGATCGGTCGCAGCCGCGTGCGCCCGGCCATCACCGCGGCATCGCGCGCCGAAAGCCCGAAGGCGCGCTGCTCCTTGGCAAACGTTACGAGCAGGATCGAATTGGCCGAGGCAACACCGACGCTCATGATGGCGCCCATCAGCGACGGCACGCTGAGACTGGTCCCGGTCGCAAAGAGCATGAACAGAATCCCGACCATTGCGCCGGGCAGGCCCAAAACGACAACGAAGGGATCGACGAAGGATTGGAAATTGACGGCCATCAGCAGATAGACGACGACGGCCGCGACCAGCAATCCGATGCCCATTTGAACGAACGCCGAGCGCATGCTGTCGATCTGACCTTCGACGACGATTTCGTTTCCCGGGTGTAACTCGGTGCGGTATTTCGCAACGATCCGATCGATCTCCGCTGCGATGCGGCCGAGATCGCGCCCTTCGACATTGGCGTAAATGTCGAAGGTCGGCTGAATGTTCGAATGGCTCGTCACCGTTTGCGCGGCGTCGCGGCCGAAGCCTGCGACATTGTTGAGCAAAGTCGGGACCGTGCCCGCGGCCGATGCGCCGCGCGTGCCAACGAGCGTGCCGGCGACGTCGCTCAGCGATGCCAGTTTATATTGCGGCACTTGAACCGCGACTGGATATTGGATGCCGGTGTTGGGATCGACCCAGAAATTGGGCGTTACCGTGTTGCTTGAGGCAAGTGCGACCATCACGTTTTGCGCCACGCTTTGCATATCGAGGCCGAGGTCTTGCGCGCGCTGGCGATCGATCGCTACGGTCAATTCCGGCGCATCGACGATCTGGTGCAAATGCGCATCCGCGACGCCGACGACATGTTTGACCTCGTCGAGCATCGCCTTGACGATGCGTAGATTGTTATCCTTGTCGTAACCGACGACGCGCACGTCGATCGGCGCCGGCAGGCCGAAGTTCAGGATCTGGGTGACGATATCGCCCGGCTGGAAATAGAAGGTCACGTCCGGGAATTGGCGCGCGAGCGCGTCGCGCAGGCGCTTGATATAAGCCGCAGTCGGCTTATGCCCTTCCTTGAGCGAGACGAGGATCTGGCCATCGTTGCCGGCGACCGTCGTGCCGTCGTCGAAGGGCAGGGCATAGCGGAACGGCACGCCAATGTCGTCGATGATCAACTCGCGTTCGGAATCGGGGATGACGCGACGAATGGTGTTTTCGACGTCTTCGAAAATATGTTCCGTCGTTTCGATCCTCGTGCCGGATGGCGCGCGGACATGAAGTTTGAATTCGCCGGCATCGACCGAGGGAAAGAAATCGCGGCCGACGAGCGAAAAAAGCACGCCGCCAATCGCAAGGACGGTGAGCGCGACCGCCGGGACTTTCCAACTGCTTTCGATCAGCTTTTCGAGCGTGACCGAATAGCCGTCGCGCAGCCGTTCGAAACCCGCCTCGAAGCTGCGCGAGAAACGCGTAAAGATCGAGGCGCGATGGCTGCCGTCGACACCCGCCTCCCCGTGACGCTCGCCGGCGAGCAGCAAGGCCGCCAGGACCGGCACGAGCGTTCGCGACAGGATATAAGACGCGAGCATCGCGAAGACCACGGCGAGCGCCATCGGGGTGAAGAGGAATTTCGACGGGCCGATGAGAAATTCGACCGAGACGAAGACCGCCGAAATGGCCAGCGTCGAGACGAGGGTCGGAAGGGCAATGCCGGCGGCGCCGTGCAGCGTCGCTTCGGGCAGCTTCTCGGACGCAGCGGGTGCGCGTCACACGTTCCGGGTGAATCCGCCGCGGGTTTCCGGGTGCCGCTGGTGCAGGTGTTCGA
>JAJXZN010000138.1 GCA_021780015.1 Pseudomonadota bacterium | reverse complement strand
GGCTCGAGCGGCCGGATTCCGGCACGATCACGATCGATGGCATGGTCTTAAATCGTCTGAGCGAAGATTCTCTGGCGCAATTTCGCGGCGCGCGGATCGGCATTGTCTTCCAATCGTTTCATCTGATCCCGACGATGACGGCGCTGGAGAATGTTGCGATTCCCTTGGAACTCGCCGGCGAGGCGCAGGCCTATGCCCGCGCACGGGCGGAATTGGCGGCCGTCGGCCTTGCCGATCGGCTCGCGCATTATCCGGCGGAGCTTTCCGGCGGCGAACAACAGCGTGTCGCGCTCGCCCGGGCGCTCGCGCCCCATCCGGCAATTCTCATCGCCGACGAGCCGACCGGCAATCTCGACGAGGCGAACGGCGCGACGGTGATGGATCTTCTCTTCGGCTTGCAGCGGGCGCGCGGCGCGACTCTGGTTCTCGTCACCCATGACGCGGGCCTTGCGTCGCGCTGCGACCGTATCCTGCGTCTGCGATCCGGCCGCATCGTCCCCGATCTGGCAGCGCCCGAACCCGGCGCCGCGCGGGCGCATGGTTAGCGAAAGGTAAATCGAACCGGGCAGAAGATGTATTAAGCTAACTGAAAAATTACACTTAGCCGCAAAGATAGGCGGATATCCTGTCCTCGTTCGTGCTTGAGTATCCAATGGAATCGCAGACTAAACCCACGCACCGGTTTAGCATCTGGACCCTCGCAAATCCGGCCGCCGAGTCGCGTGAGCGCCGGTCGGACGATGTCGCGGCGAAAACAAATCCGCCGCCTGGCGGAACGTCGAGCCCAGTTGCGCGCCCATTGCACGACCGCGATCGTCATTCCGCCGCCGCCAGCGTGCGCGGGACGCTGCGTCCCTTCGACGCGAAATGTCTGCTGTCGAACGGCATCAAGCTCAATTGCGAGACGAAGCGCGTCGAGGCCGATCAGATCGAACTGGCCTACAAGGAACCTGCCGAGGCCAGCCGTGAATCGCTCTTGAATACCAAAGTGGGTCTGGAGATCGACTATTTCGGCTTCGTTCGCGGCGTCGTGCGTCAGGCCAGCGAGACCGGCTTTTGGATGGCGCCGGACATCGTCTATCACGAAATGCTGGTGCGCAAGCTCGCCGAGCTTCGCGCCGCCGGCGCAATGACCGATAACGAGCGAAGCAATCTCGAACGGCTCACGGCGCGCATCACCTTGCGCAATCCAGCTTGCCTCTATCGCCTCTTCGATGATGCGACGCTCTATCAGGCCAAGATCGCCTTGCTCTCGCACAAAGTCGCGACCCTGCGTACGGCGCAAATCCAACGTGCCGGGACGCGTATCCTGCTCGGCTGGCCCGATGCCCGCGCCGGCATGGTGGTGCGCAGTTTCGAGAGCGGGTTCACCGTCGAATTGGACGAGGCGCTTGAAGCGCTGCACGAGAACCTGACGTTCGCCTGACCCCACTTCGCCACAAAGCCGTGGCAAGGGGCAAGAATGCGCGCCCGTATCGCATCTCTCTGGCCGCTTGCCGTCCGCTTGGCGCTGCGGGATTTTCGCGGCGGACTCAACGGCTTTTTCACACTGCTCGCCTGCTTGACGCTCGGACTGATGACCATTGTCGGAATCGGTTCGATCACGCGTTCGCTCTCGCAGGGGTTGATTGAAAAGGGCCGCATGATTCTCGGCGGCGACCTGTCGTTCGATCTCATTCAGCGCGAGGCGACCGCCGAGGAGCTGCGCGTCTTGGCGGCACCCGGCCGTCTCAGCCGCGTCGCGCTGATGCGGGCCATGGCCCGGCGCTCCGACGGCACGGCCGCACTCATCGAAATCAAGGCCGTCGACGCCGCTTATCCGACTGCCGGCACCGTTGGTCTCAACCCGCCGCAAAGGCTGCAGGCGGTGCTTGGTTTGCGCGACGGCGCCTATGGCGTCGCGGCGGATTCGACACTTGCGGCGCGGCTCGATCTCAAGCCGGGCGATCGTTTCGAGGTCGGATCTGCGACCTTCGCCTTCCGCGCGGTGCTGACGAGCGAGCCCGACAAGCTCGCCGCCGGGATCGGTTTCGGACCGCGCGTCATCATGTCGGAGACGGCCTTGCGGGCGACGCGGCTTTTGCAGCCGGGCGCATTGGTGCGCTGGCTTTATCGGCTGTCGCTGCGCGCCGGCGAGACGCCCGAGGCCGCCCGCGCCGCGGTCCGCAAAGCGCTGCCGTCGGCTGGCTTCGAGATTCGCACATGGAAAAATGTCTCGCCGGAATTTTCGCGCGACTTGAACCGCTTCAGCCAGTTTCTGATCCTTGTCGGATTAAGCGCCTTGCTCATCGGCGGCGTCGGCGTCGCCAATGCGGTCGCAAGCTTCGTCGAACGCAAGACGCCGACGATCGCGACATTGAAGGCGCTGGGCGCGTCCGGTTTCTTTGTCTTCGGCCTGATGTTGACCGAGGTGATGGCGATGGCGGCGCTCGGCATGGCGGCGGGGATCGCACTCGGCGCCCTGCTGCCGTTTGCGCTCGATGCGGGCTTTGCTGCATCGCTGCCGTTTCCGTTTGCGCCGAAAATCTTTCCGCAGGAGATCGGCGCGGGTTTCGTCTACGGTACATTGACCGTGCTCAGCTTCGCGCTGTTGCCGCTCGGCCGCGCCCATGACGTGCCGGTCTCGGCTCTGTTTCGCGACGAAGTCGCGCCGCAACGCCGACGATTGAGACGTCCCTATCTTGTCATGTTCGGCCTGGCGGCAGCGGGATTGGCCGGATCGATCGTGGCCTTCGCCCCGGACCGGAAACTCGCGCTGATCTTCCTCG
>JAJXZN010000063.1 GCA_021780015.1 Pseudomonadota bacterium | reverse complement strand
AGGCTCGAACATCACGCGATCGCGGAGGCCGGCGATTTCGTCTACATCCCGGCGAATGTGCCGCACCTGCCTTACAATCTGAGCGAAACCGAGCCCTGCACGGCGGTGATCGCACGCACCGATCCGAACGAGCAGGAAAGCGTCGTGCTCATGCCGGAACTCGACGGCATCCACCGATAGGCAGCGGGATCGCGGCGCCGACTTTGTCTCAAGCCCATTCGCCCTTGCGGAAGACCGGCACGCGCGAACCGTCGGGCTTGATGCCATCGATGTCGATCTTGTCCGAGCCGATCATCCAATCGATATGGATAAGGCTCTTGTTGCCGCCCTGTGCCTCGATCTCTTCGGGCGAGAGTTTGTCGCCGTTGACGAAACATTTCGCGTAGCACTGGCCGAGCGCGATATGGCAGGCGGCGTTCTCGTCGAACAAAGTGTTGAAGAACAAGAGGCCGCTCGCCGAAATCGGCGAGGAATGCGGCACCAGCGCGACTTCGCCGAGGCGGCGCGCGCCCTCGTCCGTCTCCAGCACTTTGCGCAAAACGTCCTGGCCGTGGGCCGCCGTCGCCTCGACAATGCGGCCGGCCTCGAAGCGCACCGCGATCCGGTCGATGAGCGTGCCCTGATAGGACAGCGGCTTGGTGCTGACGACACGGCCCTCGACGCGATGCGCATGCGGCGTCGTGAAGACTTCCTCGGTCGGAATGTTGGGATTGCAAATGATGCCATTCTTGGCGGCCGAGGCGCCGCCTTCCCATTCATGGCCATCGGCGAGGCCGATGGTGAGATCGGTGCCCGGCCCCGTATAATGCAAAGCGGCGAAGCGCTGGCCGTTCAGCCATTTTGTGCGCGCGTGCAGCGCCGCATTATGCGCGGCCCAGGCCGCGACCGGATCGGCGGTATCGATGCGCGAAGCGGCAAAAATGGCATCGCCCAGTTTCGCCACCGCCACATCCGGCTCGTCGTGCGGAAACACCTGATGCGCCCAGGCGCCGCCGGGATAAGCGACGATGTTCCAATTGATGTCGAAGCCGGCGATCTTTTCCAAGGCCGGCTTGTAGGCGAGCGAATTGGCCTTGTTGGCCCGCGCAACCTTGGCCGGATCTTCGCCCGAGAGCAGCATCGGATTGTCGCCGACGATGGCGAGGCGTGCAGTATTCGCGGCGAAGGCCTTGCTGACACCTTCGTAAAGCCAGCTCGGCGCGCGGTCGAAACTCGCATCCTGCGCGAAGCGGAAACGTGCCAGGGTGATGTCCTCGTCCGAAAGGATCGGCGTCACGAGGCCGGCGCCGGCCTTATAGGCGTGTTCGACAATCCGCCGCACCAAAGACAGCGCCGCGACCGGCGCGGTGAGAAAAAGGTCTTGCCCCGGCTGAAGATTTAAACCGACCTTGATCGCGACTTCGGCAAGCTTGTCGAGTTTTGCCGGATCGATGGCGGCGGCGATGTTTCGCTCATGCGTTGTCATAGGCATCCGCTGGGTTCGAGAAGAGGTCGGCGACTTACGCCGCGAGCAGGCTTTCGAAGAGCGCCCGCCCGTCGGTTCCGCCGACGAGCGGGTCGATGAGATTTTCGGGATGCGGCATCAGCCCGAGCACGTTCAATCTCTCGGAATAGATACCGGCAATATCGTGCACCGAGCCGTTGGGATTGGCCGCACCGCCGACGAGGCCGACGTCATCGCAATAGCGAAAAGCGACACGTCCCTCGCCTTCGAGCCGCGCGAGCGTCTCGGCATCGGCAGTGTAATTGCCTTCGCCATGCGCAATCGCCACTTTGATCACCTGAAATTTTCGATAATGCGCGGTGAAGGCGGTGTCGGCACGCTCGACGCGCAAATGTTGCATGTGACAGGCGAAGCGCAAATTCTTGTTGCGCATGAGCACACCCGGCAAAAGGCCCGCCTCGCAAGCAATCTGGAAACCGTTGCAGATGCCGAGCACGCGGCCGCCGCGCGCGGCATGGACGCGCACGGCATCCATTATCGGCGAGCGCGCCGCAATGGCGCCGCAGCGCAAATAATCGCCATAGGAAAAGCCGCCCGGCAGGACCACGAGATCGGTGCCGACGGGCAGGTCATGCTCACCATGCCAGATGATCGCCGGCGCACGGCCGGTGACGCTAGCCAGCGCACGGAATACATCGCCTTCGCGATTGGAGCCGGGAAAGAGGATGATCGCGGCGCGCAACGCAAACCTCAGACGAGTTCGATGCGATAATTTTCGACGATCGTGTTGGCGAGCAATTTCTCGCACGCCGTCTTGAGCAAATCCTGCGCCTTGGCGCGGTCCTGCTCGGCGAGCTCAATCTCGAAAATCTTGCCCTGGCGGACGCTTTCGACGCCCGGGACATCGAGCAATTTCAGCGCGCCCTCGATGGCCTTCCCCTGCGGATCAAGCAGGCCGTGCTTCAAAGTGACGATGATGTTGGCTTTCAAGACTTGATCCCCATGCCCCGCATTGCCCGGCAGTATAGGGGCAGGATGCAGCAAAACAAAACCCCGCCGCTTCAGCGGCGGGGTCCATTCTCAGCAAGGCGGAACCTTCACGATTGCACGAGCTTCGGCCCGCTCGCCCGCGGCTGCTCGTTGTCCTGCAAAATGCCGAGCCGGCGGGCCACTTCCGTATAGGCTTCGACGAGGCCGCCCATGTCGCGGCGGAAACGGTCCTTGTCGAGCTTGTCGTTCGACTTGATGTCCCAGAGGCGGCACGAATCGGGAGAAATTTCGTCGGCGACGACGATGCGCATCGAATCGCCTTCCCAAAGCCGTCCGCACTCCATCTTGAAATCGACGAG
>JAJXZN010000241.1 GCA_021780015.1 Pseudomonadota bacterium | reverse complement strand
CAATTGTCATTCCGGAACCCTCAATCGACCAGCGCCACATGCTGCTTGCCGCCCTTCTCGCCGCCCACCAGCAGGGTATAGATCGTCGGAATTTGGATGATGCCGTGGTTGCTGAAAATCCCCGACCCGCCGAAGAAATCATAAGGCATGTCGGCCTGGCAATAAGCCAGCGACCAGATCGAATAATCGGTGTCCTGTCTGAGCGGCAACCCAAGAATGTTCGTCATGTCCGGCTCCTTCTCGGCTAAAGACCACTCTATCCCAATGGCTTATAGGCAACGGCTTTCATCTCGATCAGGAGATGCGGGTGCGGCAACTGGTGCACGGCGACCGTGGTGCGGACCGGGCCGCTTTCATCGAAAAACTCGCCGATGTCGCCGGGCAGATCATTCTGCCGTTCTTCCGCACCGCGATTGGTGCGGAGGACAAGAGTGGCGCCGGCGGCGTGTTTGATCCGGTCACGGAGGCGGACCGCGCCGCGGAGGTCGCCATGCGCCGCTTGATCCGCGAGACCTTCGCGCACCACGGCATTGTCGGCGAGGAATTCGGCAGCGACCGCGAGGAGGCCGAATATGTTTGGGTGCTGGATCCGATCGATGGCACCAAGAGCTTCATCTCGGGGTTTCCGACCTGGGGAACCTTGATCGGCCTGCTGCATCGGGGCCGGCCCATCTACGGCGCCATGGCGCAGCCCTTCACGCGCGAATATTTCTTTGGCGACGGCAAGATCGCGACCTGGCGCGGGCCGGGGCGCGATCACAAGCTGGCCCAGCGCCGGCTCTATGTGCGCGCTTGCGAAACGCTATCGCGCGCCACGCTGCTCACGACATCGCCCTTGCTTTATCCCCCCGAGGCGCTTGCCCGATTCCGCCGTGTCGAAGACAAGGCCCGGCTCTCGCGTTATGGCTATGATTGCTATGCCTTCGCCATGCTTGCGGCGGGCCACGTCGATTGCGTCATGGAGGCCGGCGTCAAGGCCTATGACATTGCGCCGCTCATTCCGATCGTTGAAGGGGCAGGCGGGATCGTTACGACCTGGACCGGCGGCGACGCGGCGTTGGGCGGCAATGTCATCGCCGCCGGGGATAAGCGCCTGCATGAAGCGGCGCTCGCCTTGCTCGCGGGCTAAGCGCGGGCGGCGAGCGGCCAGCGCCAGAAGCGCCGGCGGCGGCGCCGCGGCATGGCGCGCAAGGTCTTCGCGAGTTCGTCATTCGCGCCCGGGACGAAGGCGTCGAAAGCCGCCCAGAATTGGCTGCGAAACGCATCGCGCTCCATCAATAGGTCGTGGCGCGCCTGGGGCAGGGTGATGAAATGTCCAGCCTTGAGACGGCTGGCAAAGGCTTCGATCGCCGGCGTCGCGACGATGCGGTCGGCGCCCGCGGCAATCACCAGAATTGGCGTCAGCGTCCGGCGCGCGTAATCGGCATTTTCGAACCGGCGCATCAGCCGCAGCGCGGCGTTCGCCCAACTGACCGTTGGACTGCCGAGGACGAGCTGCGGCGCGGCGTTGAGCACCGCGACGGTGCGTTCATGCCGGGTCGCGTCAGAGGTCAGGATATTGCGCGCGAAGGGCCGCAGGAAAACCGAGCGGCCGCTGCCGCCGGGAATGTAAGCGCCGCCGAGGCCGATGATGTCGAGGCCTTCCACCAAAAGCCGCGCGCCGGTCTTGAAGCGCAATTGATAGAGATCGATCATCGGCGATGTCAGCACCAGCCGGGTGAAGGGCGAACGCCCGGCGTGTGCCTGGGCGATGAGCACAGCGGCACCCATGCCGTGGCCAAGCGCGAACCATGGTTTCGGACATAAAGGTTCGAGCAATTGATCCCGCAGCGCGATGAGATCGCGCTCGTAGATTTCGAAGTCGTCGATATGGCTTTTGCGCGGATTGCCGAGCTGGCGTTCCGATAGGCCCTGGCCGCGCCAGTCCATGGCGACGACAGCAAAGCCGCGCGCCAGCAAATCGGCGACCGTCTCGAAATAGCGTTCGATGAATTCGGCGCGCCCGGTGAGGATTGCGACCGTGCCGCGCGGCTTCGGCGGCCCTTCCCAGCGTGCGGCCCGCAGGCTGACTCCATCCTGGGTCGTCAAAGGTGTGGCGATGGCGCCGTCGGGCACCGGATTGGCCGGAATATTGATCAGCTCCAATCGAAGCCTCGTCTTTGCCGTTTGGAGGCGCGGCGCCTCGCGAATCCGGTCGAAAGCGCCCTTGCAACCCGCACAATCGCTACCACATCAAATCCGCGCGGGCCAATCGGACGCGCAGAAAACGGGTTGCGGTCAGGGCTTTAGCCGGCTGCCGCCCCACTCGCTTTTTTGAGGAGAATGAAATGCGACAGTTAGACCTTACCCCGCTTTACCGTTCGACCATCGGCTTCGACCGTCTGTTCAATCTCGTCGACCAAGCCGCCGGCTTCGAAGCGGTTCCGTCTTATCCGCCCTATAACATCGAACGCACCGGCGAGGATTCCTATCGCATCTCCGTCGCCGTCGCCGGCTTCGCCGAGAATGAACTTTCGGTCGAGAGCCGCGAAAACAGCGTGCTCATCCGCGGCTCCAAGGAAGCTCGGATCGACAGCGATGCCGCCAAGAAGGACGTTCTTTATCAGGGCATCGCCGCGCGCGCCTTCGAGCGCCGCTTCCAGCTCGCCGACCATGTCTATGTGAAAAGCGCGAGCCTTGAGAACGGGCTGCTGCATGTCGATCTCGTACGCGAACTGCCGGAGGCGCAGAAGCCCCGCCAGGTTCCGATCGGCAAGGCCGGGCCGAAGGCCGTCGAGAGCGATACGGCTCCCAAAGCTGCTTAACGCTT
>JAJXZN010000251.1 GCA_021780015.1 Pseudomonadota bacterium | reverse complement strand
GCCGACACGCGCCTCGCGGGGCTCGACGCCGCCGCCGGGGCCGTTCACACCGTCCGCGCTTTCGACGCCTCCGAGGGCACGCCGCTCGATCCGCTGCGCAACAAGACCTACGATCTGAATTACGCGAAGACGGTGCCGCCGCCTTCCGCGCTTAAGTGATCGTAGAAAAACCACCGGGGTCCATTGTCTATCGCCAGCATGACCGGCTTCGCCCGGGTCTCGAGCGCCACCGCAAATTACCGCTGGGCGTGGGAACTGAAGTCGGTCAATGCCAAGGGCCTCGACCTGCGCCTGCGATTGCCGCCAGGCTTCGATGCGATCGAGATCGAGGCGCGCGCCGTTCTCGCCGAAAAACTTGCCCGCGGCACTTGCTATGCGACCTTGTCGGCGCAGCGCGAGGCGGGCATGCCCGAGGTGCGTCTCAACGAATCGCTCTTGCGCCGGCTCGTCGAGGCGGTGTCGCACATTCCGCACGATGGCGCATTGCGGCCGGCCTCGATCGACGGTCTGCTCGCCATCCGCGGGGTCGTCGAAATCCGCGATGCGGGCGACGACGAAAGGGATCTGCTGGACGTCCAGAAAGCCGCTTTGGCCGGTCTTGCCGAGGCGCTTGCCGCGCTCGTCGCGATGCGCCGTGGCGAGGGTGCCGCGCTTGCCCAAATTCTTGGCCAGCGCCTGAAAAGGCTGGCGGCGCTGCGGCAGGCGGCGGACGATTGCCCTGCTCGCAAGCCCGATGCAGTCCGCGCCAAGCTCGCTGAATCGATCGCGCAATTGGAAGGGCAGGGCAAATTCGACGAAACCCGGCTCTATCAGGAGGCGCTACTGCTCGCCGCCAAGGCCGACGTGCGCGAAGAGCTCGACCGGCTCGCGGCCCATATCGGCGCCTGCGACGAGCTTTTGCAAAAGGGCGGTCCGGTTGGCCGGCGGCTCGATTTTCTGGCGCAGGAGCTGGGCCGCGAGGCCAATACGCTCTGCGCCAAGTCGAATGATGCCAGCCTGACGGCGATCGGACTTGAATTGCGCGTCGAGATCGAGCAATTCCGCGAGCAAGTTCAGAATATCGAATAGAGAGTCCCTTGGCCCTTGCAGACGATCACGGCGCCGGCCTGAAACGGCGCGGCCTCATGCTGATCCTTTCGTCGCCCTCGGGTGCCGGCAAGACCAGCTTGACGCGCATGCTGCTGCAAAAGCCCGAGCTCGATCTGACGCTCTCGATTTCGGTGACGACCCGGCCGCGCCGGTCGAGCGAGGTCGAGGGCATCCATTACCGGTTCATCCCCCGCAAGCGTTTCGAACAGCTCCGCGACGAGGGCGAATTGCTCGAATGGGCGGAGGTGCATGGCAATTTCTACGGCACGCCGCGCGAGCCGGTGGAGCGCACGCTGGCGCAGGGTCGCGACGTCCTCTTCGACATCGATTATCAGGGCACGCAGCAGGTAAAGGCCAAGGCCGGCGAGGATGTCGTCACCATTTTCATCCTGCCGCCGTCGATGCGCGAATTGAAGGCGCGGCTCGAACGCCGCGCCGAGGACACGGGCGAGGCGATCGCGGCGCGGCTCGCCAATGCGGCGAACGAAATCCGTCGCTGGACCCTCTATGATTATGTGCTGATCAACGACGATCTGCAGAAGACCTTTGAGGATCTTGTCGCGATCCTCACGGCGGAGCGTCGCCGCGCCGTGCGGCAGAAGCCGGGCATCGAGGCCTTCGTCGAAGGATTGCTCAAGGAGATGTGAGCATCACGTCCGCCGCATGGGCGCCAGTGTATTCGCCAGAGCCACGAATCCGGCGACGTCGATTTCCTCGGCGCGCTTGGTCGGCTCGATCCCGGCGCGGGTCAGCAGGACGAGCGGATCAATGCCGAGGCCCTTGAGACTCTGCCGCAGCATTTTGCGCCGCTGGCCGAAGGCCGCCTGCGTGACGGCGGCGAGAAGGCCGGCATCGCATGGCAAAGGCGTCGCGCGCGGCACCAGTTCGACGACGGCCGAGGTGACCTTCGGCGGCGGGGTGAAGGCCGCGGCCGGTACATCGAAAAGAATCCGCGTCGTGCAGCGCCAATTGGCGAGCACCGCCAGCCGGCCATAATCGGCGCGCTCGCGCGGTGTCGCGACGATGCGCTGGGCGACCTCCTTCTGAAACATCAACACGAAGCGATCGAAGACGGGAGGCCAGTGCTTCGTTTCAAGCCAGCCGGTCAGCAGCGCGGTGGCGATATTGTAGGGTAGGTTGGCGCAGATCCGCGCTGGACGCCGGTGGCCGACGAGCGCCGCAAGATCCGTCTGCAGCGCATCGCCTTCGATCACTTCGAGCCGGCCGGGGTAATGCGCGCCGATTTCGGCCAGGGCCGCCAGGCAGCGTGCGTCGCGCTCGATCGCGATGACGTGCTCGGCGCCTTCGGCAAGCAGGGCGCGGGTCAGTCCACCAGGTCCTGGGCCGATCTCGACGATGGTCGCTTCAGCCAACGGCCCCGCGGCGCGGGCAATGCGGGCCGTGAGATTGAGATCGAAGAGAAAGTTCTGGCCGAGATTTTTCTTCGCGGCGAGGCCATGCGCGGCGACGATCTCGCGCAACGGCGGCAGGGCGTCTTTCACGTTTTCGGCTTTGCCAGTTTGGCTGCCAGCCGCAGAGCGGCGATGAGGCTTGCGGGATCCGCCTTGCCACCGGCGGCAATATCGAAGGCGGTGCCGTGATCCGGCGACGTCCGCACGAAGGGCAGGCCAAGCGTCGTATTGACGGCACTGTCGAAGGCGAGCGTCTTGATCGGGATCAGCGCCTGGTCGTGATACATGCAGATCGCGACATCGTATTTTTCGCGCGCCGCGGCGTGGAACAAAGTGTCGGCCGGATAGGGGCCGCGTGCGTCGATCCCGGCTTTGCGCAGTGCTGCGACCGCCGGCGCGATAATCTCGATTTCCTCACGGCCGATATGGCCCGCCTCGCCGGCATGCGGGTTGAGCCCTGTGAAGACGAGGCGCGGCGCAGCAAGGCCGAATCGCCGCTTGAAATTGGCATCGACGATTGCACCCGTCTCGACCAAGAGATCCTGGGTGACAAGCATCGGGACTTTGGCCAGCGGCACATGGATCGTCGCCGGGACGACGGCGAGCCAAGGCGACCACAGCAGCATGACGGGCCGCACCTTTCCGCCATAGAGGCGGGCCGCCAATTCGCCGAGGAATTCGGTGTGGCCGGGATGGGCGAATCCGGCGCGCTGCAAGACTTCTTTGGCGATCGGGTTGGTGACGAGCGCATCGGCCATTCCGGCGTGAACGAAGCGCACACCCGCCTCGATCGATGCGATCGTCGCGGCGGCATCGGCAAGGTCGGGCGAGCCAAGCGCGCCGACAACGGCATGCGCCGGCCCCACGACCGGCAAAGCGCGCGCAAATATGGCTGCCGCTTCGCGCGGCTCAGCCGGCTCGACCGGCACGTTCAGACCGAAATGCCGCGCGAGCCCGGACAGATGATCGGCGTCGGCGATGACGAAAAAGGCGGGGGCTGTCGCATCGGCATGGGTCGCGGCCCACGCCTTCAACGCCAGTTCCGGGCCTATCCCCGACGGATCACCGCGTGTCAGCGCGACAAGGCCGCGCGCCATCAGCGCTTGACGATGACGGCATAAGACCGCAGCTCGGCAAGCCGACGTTCGGCGTCGGCGCGCATTTCGGCGCTGAGCAGCCGCTCGGAGATCGCCTTGCGCACGGCGGTGTCGTCGTTCGAGACGCCCTTGCTGCAGACGGCAATCATTTCGACGCCGTCGGCGGTCCGCTCCGGTGGCGTCAAATGCCCAACCGGGGTCTTATCCAGCACATCCTTGAGCTGATCGCTGATCGTCAGCGAATTGCGAATGATCTCATCCTTCACCGCAACATTGTCCATCGCGCGGGCCAGCGGCAAGCCATCGGCGCAATTGGTGAAGCGCAACCGCAATTGGTCGGCGGCCTTGATACGCTCCTGGATCTCAGCAAACACGTTGTTGCCATGCAGCGTGAAGATCACCTGATGCAATTTGTAATCGATGCCGGCAGCGGACCGGCCGCCGTCCTTGGCCAGTTCGGCGCGGATGGCGCCCTCGCTCGGATCGACGCCCTTGTTATAGGCCTGCACCAGCAGATTGAACTCGAAATCCGCGGTGAAATGATCCTTGATATGCTGCTCGGAAATGCCGGCCTGCTGCATGGCGCTCATGAATGCCGCCGGCGCCATATGCAGCCAGCCGGCTTCGAGCGAAATTTGCTGACCGATCTCGCTGTTGGTGGCGGTGATCTTGAATTTATCGGTTTCCCCGAGCTTGAGCTGATCGTCGATCATGCTGTTCAGCGCATCGTCATAGGAAGATGGCTTATGCATCACGCGCAGCAGCTTTTCGCGTTCGCTCACGTCCCAACTCGTGATCGGGGCGCCGTTCACGGTGGCAACGATCGTCTGCGCCTGTGCGCGCGGGGCAAAGGAAAAGAAACCGCCGGCGATCAATAAGGCCGCCGCCCAAATCGAGGGCCGGATGAGCACGCGCCGATCCAAGCTGATGCGACCAAACATGGGGGCCTTTCTCCCTCTTTTTCGATAGACCATCAAATTCGATACACCGTCAAAATTTTCGATTCACGCAATACCATCTGATCACCGCAAAGTGGCAATTGTCTGCCCGACCGGCCGCGCCATCAGCGGTCGATCGGCTGCGCGCCGTTGGCGTAGGTCGTCTGCTGATATTTGGCATCGCCCAGAGAGCGCAACTGAAGCTGGACCATGAAGATCTGATTATGCACCAAGGTGCCGGTTCCGATGTCTTCGTAGACCGAACTGTAATTGACGAGCAAGGATGTGCAATCGTCGGTATAGCCGGCGCCGAGACTTTCCGACGCTATGGCCCATGGCCCGGCATTCGTGAAGCCGGTCAAGGAGGGCGGATAATATTGCCGGCTCATGTCGAACGTAACGCTGCCCTGCAGGAAATAATGCGGCGTGAGCTGGTAGCGCGAGTTAAGGCTTAGGCCCTCGCGGGGCACATAATAGCCGAGGATCGGCTGGGCCTGGTAATTGGCGAAATCGACGCCGCCGGTCCACGCTCCGAGGTTGAAAGCCGAGGCGATGTCGAGCCGGTCGGGCACGAAATTTTGCGTGTTGAACAGCCCCTTGGCAGTGAAGTCCAGCCACGGGATCGGAGCGACCGTGACGGCGCCGACATAATCCGAGGCGGTCGTCTGGAGCCCCGAGGCGAGGCCATTGTTGACGGCGCTCGGCTGATCGAAGCCGTTCGGGCCGGCGACTTGCCGCGATTGGCCAGCGATCACGTTCACATAGCCGCCATTGTTCAAATTGAACGTGGCTTGGCCGCCGTAATTGGCGCGGGTGCCGGTCTCGAACTGGTCATAGCCGGAATATTTGTTCCAGGCGAACAGATTGCTCTCGTCGAACACGAGGCTTTGCGAATCCATGTTTACGAGCGAATTCGAGCCGATGAGATTGTTCGGCCGGGCGATAATCTGGCCGATCGGTTCGACGACCAGCGAGCCGAGCTTGGTGTTGACGAGGATCGGGTAGCGATATTCAAGGCCGATGCCCGGCATGACATACCCTTGCACACCGCTCGCCTGACCGACGAAATTCGTCTGGTTGGAATTGAAGAACGTGTAGCTGGCGGCATCATTCGGATTGGTGGCCGTGAAACTGTTGCTCGTGTTGAGATCAAGCCATTCGCCATTCAGCCGGGCGAAGGCAAAAGGCGTCCAAGCGCCGCCGATCGGGTCGACAAATTTACGCTGCCAGGAAACGTCGGCCGTCGTGCGCGTCTGCTCGCCGCCGATGCCCCGTAGCAGGCAGTCGCCGGCATTCGTTCCCGGCCTATAGTTCTGGCAATATTCATAAAGTCCGACGGCGGGATCGAACAATTGTGTCTGCGGGTTAAAGCCCGGTCCCGCGACGGGAGAATAGCTCGCCAGCTGTTCCGACAGCGAGGTGAGATTGAAGTCGGCCTGCACATCGCCGCCGATGCCATGCGTCTTGGCCGGGTCGAGGTCAAAGAGGCGATTGTAGTCCAACACCAGGACGTTGGGCTGCGTCTCCTGGATGTCGCGCGGATCGAGACCTTCGAAATGGAAGCCGCGCAAGTCGAAATAGCTGTTGTCGCCTTGTCCGGTCAGATAGGCGTCGGAAACAGCTTCGCTGTAATAGTATGAGGAGCCGAGCGGGTTGGCGAAGGGATAATCCCAGAAGTACCACTTGTCGGTCAGCGCGGTGAGGTTCCAGCCGTATTTCCAGTATTTGTCGAGCTGGAACTCGCCTTGGCTCGAAATCGAGCCGCGGAACCTGTTGTTGCCCGAGCCATAGGGCGACGCGGGGAAGAGACTTGGATTGGTCTCATAAATCCCGTTGGCGCGAATGAAATAATTGCCGTTCGCCAGCCGGTGGCGCCATTCGAAATCGTTGTAGAAGCCTTCGTTGACGAAATAGGTCGGGGTCCAGGTCAGATCGTAGTTCGGCGCCATAGCCCAGAAGACCGGCACCTCGACGCCGAAACCAAGCTCCGAACTGCTGATCGTCTCAGGCATCAGGATGCCGGACTTGCGCTTGACGGTCGGATCGGGGGAGGAGAACACCGGGACATAGGCGATCGGCAGCCCTAGGAACTCCAGCCAGGCGTCCGTGTAATAGATCATATGCTCGTCGTTGTTGTGGATGATGCGCTTGGCGCGCACCCGCCACAGCGGCGGCTTCAGCGGATTATCGGCGCAGGCGGCGCAGGCCGTATAGGTGCCCTTGTTATAGACCGAGATCGCGCCCTGGGTGATTTCGGCATGCGGGGCGCTGAAATAGGTCTTCTGCGTCGTGGTCGAGCGCAGGCTTTCGACAAACCCTTCGCGGAAATCCTTGGTCATGTCGAAGCGGTCGCCGTAGATGACGTTGCCGTCCTTATTGATCATCTTGGCATGGCCCTCGGCATAGAGCCGTTGGGTGTTGCGATCGTAGATGACCCGGTCGGCCTGCAGCGTCCGGCCCTGGTAATAAATCCGCGCGTTGCCGACCGCGGAAACCGTGTTCTTGTCCTTGTCGTAGACGAGCTGATCGGCCTCGACGAACATTTTGTCGGGTTGTTTTTGCGCCTGCGCCGCGCCGCCGCTGGCTTGCGCGACGGCTTGCGCCAACGGATCGAGACCGAGCCAGGCGCAGACGAGCGCGCAGAGAGCCAGCAACGCAAGGCGCGCGCCCGCGCGCCATCGTGGCCGCAGCGCATCGGCAAAGCCCGTGGGGCTCATACGCCGCCCCATCAACCGTCCTCCTGGTTGAGGAGAGCCAAGCCGCCGAGCATGCTGCCGACGATAGCCGGCGACCATGCCGCAACCGACGCGCTCAGAATGCCAGCTTCGCCGAAATCGGACACCACTTTGGTCACGAGATAAAGCACGAAGCCCGCAGCGACGCCACCTCCGACCATCTTACCGATGCCACCAAACCTGAAAAATCTTAACGAAAAGGCGCCGGCGATCAGGACCATCGCGACCAGCATCAGCGGGCGCGCCAGAAGTGTTTGAAATTGCAGGTTAAGCCCGTTGGGATCGAGGCCAGCCAAGGCGCTTTCGTCGCGCATTCGCGGCAGCGCCCAGAAGGGCACGGAATCGGGCGTCAAGAAGCTTTCCGCAAGGTCGGTCGGCGACGCATTCGTGGCGAGAAGGTAGACGCCAACCTTGCGCGGGTCCTGTCCCGGTGCCGAAATCACGGCATTTTGCAAAGCCCAGACGCCGGGCTCGAGCGTCGCGGTCGCCGCCTCGACGCGTTCCCCGAACTTGCCGTCCGGCTCATAGACATAGGCGATCACCGACTGCAATTTCGTGCCTTGATCGAGGGCGTTGGCGGCGCGCAGGATCGCCTCGCCGTCGATGCCGCTCTGGCGAATCCAGAGCGTGCCGTCGCCCTGGACCGTACCGGCTCGGCCGAAAAGCTGCGCCTCGATGATATCGGCGCGCTGTTTCATCATCGCCGACAGCGGATTGAAGGCGACAACGGAGAACGTCCCGACCACGACGGCGATCGCCACCGGCGGCAGCAGAAACTGCCAGACCGAGACGCCGGCCGAGCGGGCGACGATCAGCTCCAGCTTGCGGGTCAGGTCGATGAAGGCCGCCATGGTCCCGAAGAGCACGCAGAACGGCAGGATCTGCTCGGCAACGGTCGGCGTCCGCAGCAGCGTCAGATAGGCGATATAGCCCGGCGTCACCCCGTGCAAGGAATTGGATCGGCGCAGCAATTCGACGAAATCGAAGACATAGATCGTCCCGACGATGGCCGCGAAGACCGCCGCGATCGTCTTGAAAAACCGCCAGGTGAGGTAACGTCCGAGCGTCGAGACGAGAATGCTCATGGCGCGGGCCTTACCGGTGCGCCGGCGATGGGCGTACGCCACGGCGCCGCCGGCGCGGCAAGGCCGCCCGGCCGAACGGAGCTGATAAGGCTGGCGACGAACAACATAACGCGGGCGCTTCCGTGAAGAATGGGCTGCCACCGAGCAGGTCCGGGCTGCAAGATGGCGTCGTCAGACACGCGACCTCGAAAGGCCAAACCTTCGGGCCGTACCTTCGTGCAAGCGTCTCCCGTCAGCGATTGGGGACCTGGTCGCGAAAACCGGCTTTTTCCGGCCTGCCGGAAT
This sequence comes from Pseudomonadota bacterium, assembly GCA_021780015.1. Taxonomy (GTDB): domain Bacteria; phylum Pseudomonadota; class Alphaproteobacteria; order Rhizobiales; family Beijerinckiaceae; genus Methylovirgula. The sequence goes on along the minus strand of JAJXZN010000251.1, from coordinate 2,344 downwards.
CGCAAATAGGTCCCTGAAATTTTACTCCATTTTGGCTACCGAGTTGGCGCTATTGGTGCAAGCGGCTCGGGGCTTTTTCAGGGCGATCTTGCAGCGATGCCGGGGGCGCGTTGCGCCGCGGCCACGGCTGCCCGAAGCCGCATTATAGCGAAAAAACTGGCACGCAAATGCCGACCGGTGCTAGGGCTTGCGGTCTGCGCAGGCCCGGACGCGTGGGCTGCGCCGGGAGGCTTTAAGTTTCTGTTTCGTGACGCCTTCGGCGGCCTGGGCCGGCGTGGATGTGCGGCGCGATGACGGGCAATCAGAAGAGAGCGAGATGTCACACGCCGCGAAAATCGATTTTGTTTCCCTCAATTCCGTGTCAGCGGCGCCTTCGGCCAAGGCCGGCGCCAAAGCCAAGGGCACGCCGGCGCTGGTCATCTTTGCTGGCGAAGATTTGAATTTGGGCAAGGCCACACGCGCCCTGATTGGTGATGACGGCGTGGCGCTCGTCAAAAGGGCTGCCGGCGCCGCCAAATTCAAGGGCAAGAAAGCCTCGGCGCTCGATATTTTGGCGCCAGCCGGATTGGCCGCCGAGCGGCTTATCGTCATCGGCGTCGGCGCCGACGAGGACGCGGCAAAGCCCAAAGGCAAAGAGGCGGACAAAGCCAAGCCGCACGATTTCCTCGGTCTCGGCGGATTCGTGCTGGGCAAGCTCGGCCACGCGGCCGCGGCAACGGTGGTTTTCGATCTGCCCCGCGGCCCCAAGGACGCGGCGGCGGCGGCGGCGGAATTCGCCGAAGGTGTCGTGCTGCGCCATTACAAGTTCGATCTCTATAAGACCAAGAAAAAAGATGAGGACACGAGCGAGCCGGCCAGCGTCGCAATCGCCGTCGAAGACCCGGCTGCCGCCAAGCGCGAGGCCAAAAGCCGCGCCGCGGTCGCCGAAGGCGTCCTCCTCGCCCGCGAGCTCGTCAACGAGCCGGCCAACGTGCTCTATCCGGAGGAGTTTGCCAAACGCGCGGCGGCGCTCGAAAAGCTCGGCGTCGAGGTCGATGTCCTCGATAAAGCGGCCCTGACGAAGCTCGGGATGGGCGCGCTGCTCGGCGTCGGACAAGGCTCGGCGCGCGAAAGCCGGGTCGTGATCATGCGCTGGCGCGGCGACAAAGGCAAAGACGGAAAGTCGAAGCCCGTTGCCTTTGTCGGCAAGGGCGTCACCTTCGACACCGGCGGCATTTCGATCAAGGGGGCCGCCGGGATGGAGGACATGAAGGGCGACATGGCCGGCGCGGCCTGCGTCGTCGGCCTCATCCACGCTTTGGCGGCGCGCAAGGCAAAGGTCGACGCAATCGGCGCCATCGGCCTCGTCGAGAACATGCCCGGATCGAATGCGCAGCGGCCGGGCGACATCGTCAAGTCCTTGTCCGGCCAGACGATCGAGGTGATCAATACCGACGCCGAGGGCCGCCTCGTGCTCGCCGATGTGCTCTGGTACGTGCAGGACAAATACAAGCCGCAATTCATGGTCGATCTCGCGACGCTCACCGGCGCGGTGATGGTCGCGCTCGGCCAGGAATATGCCGGGCTGTTCTCGAACGACGACAAATTGAGCGAGCGCCTGACCGAGGCCGGCAAAGAGACCGGCGAGAAGCTTTGGCGACTGCCGCTTGGCCCCGCCTATGACAAGCTCATCGATTCCAAATTCGCAGATATGAAGAACACCGGCGGCCGCCACGGCGGTTCGATCACCGCGGCGCAATTCCTGCAGCGCTTCGTCAACGGCACGCCATGGGCGCATCTCGACATCGCCGGGACGGGCATGAATGCGCCGGCAAGCGACATCAACCAGAGCTGGGGCTCGGGCTTCGGCGTGCGGCTCCTGGAGCGCCTCGTCAGCGACCATTACGAAGGGCGCGCCTCTTCGCAGAAGGATTGATGCGCCCGGCCATGGAGGTCTGGTTCTACCATCTGCAAAGCCAGAGGCTCGAACGGGCGCTCCCGGCGCTGCTTGAACGCGCGCTCGCCAATGGCTGGCGCAGCGTCGTTCAGGCGGCGAGCGAAGAACGGCTCGATTTGCTCGACGAAGTGCTTTGGACCTATGCCGATGCGAGCTTCCTGGCGCACGGCCGGGCGCGCGATGGCGACGCCGAAATGCAGCCGGTCTATCTCACCTGCGACGCCGAAAATCCGAATGCGGCGCGGTTGCGGCTCTTCGTCGATGGCGCCGATGTCGCCGCGCGCCTTGCCGCCGATGCGCTCTACGAGCGGGTGATCTTGCTCTTCGACGGCAACGATTCCGATCAGCTCGCGAGCGCGCGCGCACAATGGAAGGCGCTCAAGGATAAGGGCTTTTCGCTGACCTATT
>JAJXZN010000246.1 GCA_021780015.1 Pseudomonadota bacterium | reverse complement strand
TTCTTGAGCTCGCTGGCTGCTCGAATTACGGGGCGCAGCGGCCGGCTTGGCGCGCCGAAGCGGAAAACGCCTGTCTGGCGCAAAATCTCATCCAGCAATCGGCCTATGTCCGCCCGGTCGAAGAGATCAACGGGCCGGGCATCTGCGGCCTGACGCGGCCGTTCAAGGTCGCGGCCCTGCTCGACGGCACGGTGATGCTCGACGGCGATTACATTCTCGATTGCCCGATGATCGCGTCGCTTAATGCCTGGGTGAAGGACGTGGTCGAGCCGGCGGCCGAAACGCGGTTCAGCGAGCGCGTCGTCGAGATCGAAACCTTCGGCACCTATAGCTGCCGCGGCATCAATGGCGAATGGGGCGCGAGGCTCTCCGAACATGCCTTCGGCAATGCCATCGATGTGAAGGGCTTCCGGCTTCAGGACGGCCGCGACATCACCGTGGTTCACGATTGGACGCAGGGCGATCCGCAATCGCAGGCCTTCCTGCGCGATGTCGACAACGGCGCCTGCGGCGATTTCACCACCGTGCTTGGTCCGGGCTATAATTTCCTGCATTACAACCATCTCCATCTCGATCTGGCGATGCGCGGCAACACATCGACCGGGCCGCGCCGGGTCTGCAAGCCGCATCCGGATATCTGGCCGCAGTCGCATCCGCCGGATGGTCTGCCCGAGCCGCCGCCGCTTGAGGAGGAGATGGATGTCTCGCAGGCCGGCAGCGCCGCCGACCAGCAACCGATGGCCCTGCATACGGGGCCCGATTCGCCCGATGCCGCCGTGCCCGCCGCACCCTATTCGCCGCCGCGCTCCTATGGGCGTTCGTACCAGGCGCTCTCCTCGGATGCACTGCCGCCCGAACCCGTTCAGCCGCAAACGGCCGAGCCCCAGGCGGGGACCATGCGCTCCGACGGCGCCTTCGTGCCCGAAGGGCGGCCGGCCGACTGGGATCTGCATTAAGGCGCGATCACATTCTGCGGCGCATGGGCTTGCGTGCTTTCCGCAGCATGGGCCCGCGCGTTAGGAACGGGAAACCTCCAACCGCAGATGGACTCCGGCATGTTGCAATCGAATCCGCCGCACGCGACGACACAACGGTTCATGCGCTACAACGCGCCCGCACAGCTTCTTCATTGGCTGGCGGCGCTGGTCATTTTCACGACGCTGCCGCTCGGCTGGATCGTCGCGCATATGGGCCGCGACGCGCCGAACCATCATGTCTTCATCTTTCTGCACAAGTCCTTCGGCGTCCTGGCGCTCGCGCTGATCGTCGCGCGGCTCATTTGGCGCGCCGTGCGCAAACCGCCGCCGCTGCCGCCGCGCCTCGCCAAATGGGAGGCCGGCCTCGCCCGTGCCACGCATGTCTTTCTCTATGCGATCTTCGTCGTGATGCCGGTCAGCGGCTATATTCTCTCAAGCGCCCACGACGGCCATCCGGTTTCGTTCTTCGGTCTGCCGCTGCCGGCCCTGCCGGAGAATCCGGCGCTCTCCAAGCTTGCCGGCGCGGTGCATCTGACCGGCCAATATTTCGTCTATCTGTTTCTCGCGGCGCATCTTCTCGGCGTCGTCTGGCATATCGCGATCCGCCGAGACAATGATTTGGCGCGCATGCTGCCGGAGCAGGTCAACGCAGAATAGTGCAGGCACTCGTGCCATTGCACCAATCCTGGCGCAGATAGGGATCGCGGATCAGGCGTTGATGCCGCCGTGCGGTGACGGGCCGCGGATCATCGAGCGCAGCGGGCCCTTTGGCTTGCGGCGCAGGCTCCGGCACCAATTGCTGAGGCGCATCGAGCGTCGGCGCCACCGGCTGCGATTCCTGCGCATTGCCGCCGAATTGGCCGGGATAGGGCGCCGGCATCAATTGCTGTGCGGCGAAGGCGGGCGTCGCGCAAAGCGCGGCTGCGAGACCAAGAATTTTAAACATGGCTTTGCCCTTCGTGAGCAAAGCGGCGCCATGCGCGAAGCGGGCTTTAGTCTTTCTTGACCCACACCGTTTCGCCATGCGGGTCGAAGACGATCGACCGAAACACGTTCAGGAACGAGCCGCCGAGCTGCGCCGCCGGCGTGGTCCGTGTCGCGATGCCGCCGCAGGGATTGGTCGGCTTGACGATGAGATAATAGCGGCCGGTCTCGGCGACAGGCCTGCTGTTCTCGTCGGCGATCACAAGCGGTTGAGAGCTGGAATAGACCGGACGCGTCTCGAAGCCGACGCAGGTCTTGACCGTCACCGTGCCCTCCTGCGTCAGCCGGATGCCGTCTGCGACGAGCGTGTCGTAATAGGCCTGGTTGATGTCGAGCGAATGCGGATAAAGCGCATCGTCATAGCCGGTGTCGATCTGCGCCCAGGTCTGCGTCGCGCCCAATTGCACGAAGACGACCGGCACATTGGGCCGGTCCTTGGCGACGCGCGCGCGATCGCGCGAGAAGAAGCCGCGCTGGGCGATCGGCGCAAAGCCGGCCGCTTCGAGCTGTGCGGCGGCGCAAGGCTCGGCCGACAGCGCCGCGGTCTGCCCGTCGAGCGCGACTGTGAGATGGGCGAGCAGATCGGTGCCGATAATGGCATCCGTATCCGGCTCGGCGCGGCGGGTCAAAAATTCGCTTTCGCCGTGAAGCGGCAGCGACGTCGCCGCCTTGACGATGCCGCCGAGCTCGGCCGGCTTCTTGGCCCTGAGCGAGCTTTTGGTGGCTCCATAATCGAGCATGGCGCGCGCCGGCGCGCCGTCGATCGAAAGATCGATATGCGGCGTCGCGCCGCTATAAGTCAGCGCATAAAGATGGCCGCCGCAGAGGCCCACGGCGGATTGAGGACGAAAGTGA
>JAJXZN010000288.1 GCA_021780015.1 Pseudomonadota bacterium | reverse complement strand
CGCATCGCGGACATTGTCATAATTTGCGGCATAGGTCTGGCTTGCCGCGACGAGCAGACCGCCGGCGGCGGCGCCGGTCGAAAGCAAAGTACGGCGTGAATAGAGCGGCATCGTCTCCTCCCTGTCTCGCGCAAGCGTCTCCGTTGCGAACGGAGAGCTTCGCTGCGAAATCTTTTGATCGCCGCACTATCGCAATTGCTTTTGCGATGCGGAACGCCGTAGAAACCGCTGAGTGTTATCGCGACTTCCGATAAGCAAATGCTCGACCCGGTTTTGCTCCAAACATTTCTGATGATCGCTGAAGGTAACAGCTTCTCCGAAGCGAGCCGCCGGCTCAGCCTGCGTCAATCGACGGTCAGCGAGCATGTGCAAAAGCTCGAGAAATGTATCGGGCATCGGCTGTTCATTCGTGACACGCATTCGGTCGCCATGACGTCGGAAGGCGAGGCACTCGTCGAATTCGCCCGCAACATCATCGAGACGAACAACCGGGCCACAGATTATTTTGCCGGCAGCGAGCAGCGCGGGCGTCTGCGCTTCGGCGCGTCGGAGGATCTGGTCCCGTCCTGGCTGCCGGAAGTGCTTGCCGATTTCGTCGCCAAACATCCGCTTGTCGAATTCGAATTCACCGTCGCCTTGAGTGCGGTGCTGATGAACAGACTCGACGGCGGCGATCTCGACATCGCCTTCTGCAAGCGATGGGCAGGTGACGAACGCGGCGATCTCGTCTGGCGCGACAAGCTCGTCTGGGTCGCATCGCAGACGGATTGGCGGCGTCCTAAAGGCCCTGTGCCGCTCGTCGTCTACCGGCCGCCGGCCATCACCCGCTCGGCCGCCCTGGCGGCGCTCGAACATGCCGGCATTCCTTGGCGGATCGCCTGCACCAGCAGTAGCCTCAATGGCCTGACCGCGGCAACGCGCGCCGGTCTCGGACTCATGGCGCATTCGCGCCGTCTCATTCCGGAGGGGCTTGCCGAGCTTGCGCCGCTGCAGGGCCTGCCCGATTTGGGACCGGTCGAATTCGTGCTTCTCAAAGGCCGCCGCGCGCCGGGCGGCGCCGCCGCCGCATTGAGCGCCGCCATTCGCGCCCGCGCCCATCTTGAAGCGTCGTGAGCGCTGGAGAGCCTCGGACGTTCAGATTGGATCGCTTGGCGCTTTTACGTCTCTTTTATCGCATCGGATTTGTCCGAAAACCGCTACGCACGTTTCGAGCCGATGCTCTAGAGCGGGATACGAAAAAGCGTGAGCGGCTTTTCGCAATGAATCCCGCTCTAACCTAATACAATCGATCGCGCTTCATGCCTTTAGGTTGATTCAACCTAAAAGGCATCGCGATCTAGGGCCACGGCGTCGCGAGTTGCAGAGCCAGCGAAGCGACCGCCTCGACATCGTCGATATGGGCGCGCGCCACATCGGCCGGCACGTCATTCGGCGGCAAGTCGCTGACCAGAGCTTTGATATGCGCATCCTCGGGGTAGAGCAGCGGCTTGCCGTTGGCGGCGCGATACACTTCGAGCTTCATATGTGAATCGCGTTTGAAGCCTTCGACGAGAACGAGATCGACCGGGGCGAGCTTGCCGAGCAATGTGGCGAGCGACGGCTCCGGCGCGCCGCGCAATTCGTGCATCAAGGCAAAGCGCAGGTCGGAGGCGACAAGCACTTCCCTCGCCCCCGCCATGCGGTGTTCATAAGAATCCTTGCCCGGCTTATCGACATCGAAATTGTGATGCGCGTGCTTGAGCGTCGAGACACTGAAGCCGCGCGCGATCAGGGCCGGGATCAATTTGACGATCAGCGTCGTCTTGCCCGCGCCGCTCCAGCCGGCAAAGCCGATGATGCGCATCTAGCTTTCCCGCGCGACTTCGATCGCCGCGGTGTCGATCGTGAAACTGCCATCGGCCTCGATGGCGAAATGGTTGACGACATCTTCCGCCATCTGCCCCTGCAGCGCCCGGATCGCGGTCACCTGCGGCGCCGGGGTCGCCATGCGGGTGACCCAAGACGAAAATTCGAGCCTCACCCGGCGCGCCGTGACGTTCTTGAGCGTGAAGCCGGCGGCGGCAAGCGCATTCAGCCATTCCGCGGTCGCATAATCGCGGATATGCGAGGGATCGCGGATCAGTTCGACCGCCTGCAGATAGGTATCAAAGAGCGCCGTCCCCGGCGAGACCGTATCCATGAACAACGCCGTGCCGCCGGGCCGCAGCACGCGATGCGCTTCGGCGAGCGCCTGCGAAAAACCGTGCCAATGATGCGCGCTGTAGCGGCTCAGGACAAAATCGAAATCGCGATCGGCGAAGGGCAGGGCCTCGGCGCGGCCTTGTCGCGTCGTAATATTGGCGAGGCCGCGTTGCGTCGCAGTGCGGGCGACGGCTGCGAGCATGTCGGCCGAAAGATCGTAAGCCACGACCGTCCCGACGAGCGGCGCGGCGCGAAACGAGACATGGCCGCCGCCGCAGCCGAGATCGAGCACGCGCGCCGCATTGTGGCCCGTGAGCAAGGCTGCCGCCTGGTCGAGATCGGCGCCTTGCGCGTGCACGCTGCTTTCGACATAAGCGTCTGCACGGGCGCCGAATTGCTTGGTTACCAGCGTGGCATGGCCACTGGTCATCATCGTCCTCCTCATCCTGTACATGTATAATATGACAGATCGCGTCAAAGAATTGGACTTGAAAGGGCTCAAATGTCCCTTGCCGGTTTTGCATACCCGCAAGGCGCTCGCCCGGCTTGCCGCGGGTGACCGGCTCATTGTCCTTTGTACCGATCCTTTGTCCAAGATCGATATTCCGCACTTAATTCATGAGACGGGCGATCGTCTCGCCGACAGCCGCGCC
>JAJXZN010000124.1 GCA_021780015.1 Pseudomonadota bacterium | reverse complement strand
GTAGACGGACGAGCCGGAAGCATCGCTATGCTGATCGTGGCCTGTCGCGGGCACATATTTGTCGATGTCGGATCCGGCTTTGTCTTTCGCGTCCTTCTCGATCTGCCGCCAGCGCGCAACATTGCGCTGGTGCTCTTCAAGCGTCGCGGCAAAGACATGGCCGCCGGTCCCGTCGGCGACGAAATAAAGATCGGCGGTGCGCGACGGATTGGCGACGGCCTCGAGCGCCGCGCGGCCCGGATTGGCGATCGGCCCCGGCGGCAGGCCTTCGATCACATAGGTGTTGTAGGGCGAGGCTTGCTCGACATCGGCACGCGTCAGCGGACGCCCGAGCGAACCGCGGCCGCCCATGATGCCATAGACGATGGTCGGGTCGGACTGCAGCCGCATATGCTTGCGCAAGCGGTTCAGAAACACCGAGGCCACATGCGGCCGCTCGTCGGCCTTGCCGGTCTCTCTTTCCACGATCGAGGCCAGCGTCACCATTTCATAAGGCGAGCTCAGCAAGAGATCGGGCGAGCGCTGCGCCCAGATCTGCGCCACGAGCTTCCTCTCGTCCTCCTCCATGAGGCGGATCAGGTCGGCGCGCGGCATGCCGCGGGCGATCCGATAAGTTTCCGGCAAAAGGCTGCCTTCCGGCGGGATTTCGCGGATATCGCCCATCAGAAGATCGTTGTGGCGCAGCCGGTCGACCACCTCTTGGCTCGTCAGCCCTTCGGGAATCGTCACCGAATGCAGGATCTGCCGGCCGGATACGAGCGTATCCATGACTTCGCGCATGCTGGCGCGTTCATGAATCAAATATTCACCCGCCTTCACCTTCGAACGGTCGCCTTCGAGGAGAAGCGCGATGTTGAAGATCAGGGGGCTGTCGATCATCCCCTCCTCGTCGAGCTGGGCGACGATATCGGCGACCTCAGTGCCCGGCTGGATGTAAAGCACTTTATCGGCCGGCAACGGACCGGGCTGTTGCAGCCGATGCGCGCCCCAGACGACGGCAAAAAGACCGGCAAAGGCGAGCAGCAAAAGAAAGGACAGAAACCCCGACAAGGCCGAAAGGGTCGGCCGGCGCCGGTGCGGCGACGGGGGCGGCGGCGGCAATTCGGGCTGCAAGGCCTCGTTCGGGCTTTGCAGCTTCGGGCGGCGGCCGAAAAACCGCGCCGGCGGCTCGGCGCCATCAGCTTCCTGGCGCATCAAAGCGCCTCTGTCATTTTGGGGCGAGCCTGCCATCCAACATCGTCCATCCGCACCGCATTGTTTTACACGAAATCGAGCGGGTGCAGCAAACCGGCGCCGTCAAATGCGCGCTTCACCACAATGTTACAATCGCACCGATTTGCGGAGGAAATGGGGCTTTGCGCGTCGGACGCAGCACCCGGGCCGGTTTGCGGAACCGGCCCGATGCGCGCAAAAAAGCCTCCGACAGGAGACGAGCCTGCCCGGCTCAAGCGACCGCCTTGAGGATCAGGCTGGCATTGGTGCCGCCGAAACCGAAGGAATTCGACAGAGCGAATTCGACTTCGCGCTTGCGGGCCTTGTGCGGCACGAGATCGATCGAGGTCGTGACCGACGGATTGTCGAGATTGAGCGTCGGCGGCACGATCTGATCGCGGATCGCCAAAGTGCAGAAAATCGCCTCGACCGCGCCGGCTGCGCCGAGCAGATGGCCGATCGCCGATTTGGTTGAAGACATCGACAGGGCATTGGTGCCCTGTGTGCTGCCGAGCAGTTTGTGCACCGCGATCAATTCCGCCTCGTCGCCCAGCGGCGTCGAGGTGCCATGGGCATTGACGTAATCAATGTCCTGCGGCGTGATTCCGGCGCGTTTCACCGCCGCCTGCATGGCGCGCAACGCGCCGTCCCCGGTCGGATCGGGCGCGGTGATGTGATAGGCGTCGCCAGAAAGGCCATAGCCCACGACCTCGGCATAGATTTTCGCGCCGCGCGCCCTGGCACCTTCATAGGATTCGAGCACGACGCAGCCCGCGCCATCACCCATGACGAAGCCGTCGCGGTCGCGATCATAGGGACGCGAGGCCTGTTTCGGACGGTCGTTGAAATTGGTCGAGAGCGCCTTGCAGGCAGAGAATCCGGCAATGCCGATGCGGTTGATGGCCGATTCCGCCCCACCCGCGACCATCACGTCGGCGTCTTCGAAGGCGATGAGCCGCGCCGCGTCTCCGATGGCATGGGCGCCGGTCGAACAGGCGGTAACGACCGCATGATTCGGCCCCTTCAGGCCGTGCATGATCGAGACATAGCCGCTGACGAGATTGATCAGCCGGCCGGAAATGAAGAACGGCGAAACGCGACGTGGGCCCTTTTCGTGCAGCGTGATGGCCGTTTCGGCAATGCCGCCGAGGCCGCCGATGCCCGAGCCGATGAGGACGCCGGTGCGTGCGCGATCCGCTTCGGTCTGCGGCTTCCACCCGGCGTCGGCCAGAGCCTGCGTCGCGGCCGCAACGCCATAGATGATGTAATCGTCGACCTTACGCTGGTCCTTCGGATCCATCCATTGATCGGGATTGAAGGTGATGCCGCTGCCGTCGCCGCGCGGCACCTGCATGGCGATCTTGCAGGCCAGATCCGCAGTCTCGAAACCGTGAATCGGGCCGGCGCCGCTCTCACTGGCAAGAAGGCGTCCCCAGCTCGCTTCGACGCCGCAGGCGAGCGGCGAGACCATGCCGAGACCTGTTATCACCACCCTGCGCATAAGAGATCGTCCACTCCTTCGGGCGCCTGCCCGCGTGGCCTTCTATTCCATTGCCGCGGCCGATTTGCAAATTGCACAAGCGGCCCGGCAAAACTTGGGGAAATCGCCGCCGTCAGAATCGCGGCGGCTGACGTGT
>JAJXZN010000077.1 GCA_021780015.1 Pseudomonadota bacterium | reverse complement strand
CGCATCAGCACGGCGAGCGCGGCGCTATCCCGACCGCCTGAGATTCCCAGGACGTGCCGCTCCATCCGTCAGCCCGCCTTCTTCAGACGTGCGTCGCGGGGCGCCAACGTGTCGAGGCCGGTCTCGGCCAAGGCCGCCAAGGTGATATTGCGATCCGCGCCGGATTGGGCGAGCACCTTGCGAAGCGCCTGCGCGAGGGCCGTCACCTTCGGTCGATCCCGTTCGGCAATCTCAAATTCCTCGACGATCTCCCGTCCGGCTTCGCCGGTGCCGATTATGAGCGCCATCGCCTCGCGCGTCGGCCGGCGACCCTTGACGCGCGCCAGTGTCTCCGCGCGGCGAAATTTGAGGGCGAAGTCGGCGAGCGCCAGCGCGGCCTGATCGGGGTCGCGGTCTGTCCAGTCGCGTGGCGGCCGATTGATCGCGAGGCTGGCGATTGCCTCGATTTCCGGAATCTCGCCGCGATAGGTCGCAAGCCGCCCGGCGAATGCGTCGACGCGCAGATCGCCAGTGAGGTCCGCGACCACGCGGGCACGCTCGTGTAGCTCGGCGAGATCGTCCTGTGCCTGGCCCATCGCGCTCAGCATTTTCTGCGAAAGCTCGGCCATCATCTTGGGATAGGCGCCGCTCAATTCGCGCAGGGCGGTCTCGATGCCGGCCGCGGTCGCTGCGGCGTCGCCGTCGCCGAATATCGTGGGGATGTCGACGAAGAGCGCCTTGTGCGGATCGTCCGCCCGCAGCAGGACGTGGCGCACTTCGGTCGTCGATGCCAACAGGCTGAGCGTCTTTTGGCTCCAGGGGGGGAGATCGCGTGCAAAGCGCACCAAGCGGCGGGCCACCTCCAACGGATCGGGTGGGCAGGCATGCCCCGTCGCCTTCTTAACCGCGCGCGCCACGCCTTCAAGGACCGCGCCGCGGAAAGCATCCACGTCCACCCGGCGAAGCGCAACAAGATCTTCGTTCTGCAACAGGATGTCGACGAGATAGTCATCGATCTCAGCTTGGAACTTGCCTTCGCCGTAAAGCGCAAGACGATGGCGATTCGCCATGACGAAGGCGAGGGCCAAAAGAGGCATCAGCCCGCGGCGGATTCCGAACGGCGGCGCCGCCCAAAGGCGGTACAAATGCCCGAGCGGGACCGAACCCTGTTCCTGGGCGAACAGCGCCTCGGCTGCTTCCCAGGCAGGCTTGTACGTCTGGCCAATGCGGCTGTTGGTGGGCTTGCTGAAGCCGTAGGAATCGCCGGACTTGTGGTGCAGTCCCGCGGCAGCGAGCACCGTGGCGTACAGCCCGCGCTCGACCGGGAAGCCTTCAATTCCGAGGGCCGGCTTGTCGGCGGCCGAAATCATCGCGTGCATCAGCGCGCGAACACCGGCTTGCGTATTGCTGGACGGTCTCTCATGATTGACCAGCTCGCTATGGACGCGCGGCGCCTGGCTGAAGCGGCGATCGGCAAGGTCGGACGCAAGCCGGGAGAGACTAGCGCCTGCCGGCAGCTCGATGCGCTCGCCGGCGACATGCCAGTCGGCATTGGCGAAGCCCGCACGCAACTCTTCGTCGAGCTCGGCCGACACCGCCGCGATCCGCGCAGCGATCTCCCGCCGGGCAACACTGTCGCCGTCGAGCTCGGGGCGACTCGCGCGCACCGCTTCGAGTGCGATGAGTTCGCTTCCCAGGTCGCGGAGCCGCCAAGCATTGCGCGGCATGCCAACCGCGATCAGTTGATCGCTCGCCCTTTCCGACGCCGCGCGGCAATCCGCCAAGGCCGTCTTTCGCTGCGCCTCGGTGGCGGGAATGGCCAAAATGAAATGACCTGCCGCATCGCCGGCCCGATCGGCGATCCGCCCAAGGTCCGTCAGATGGACAAGCTCGGTTTGAAACCACCGCAGACTGCCCGTCTCGTGGTAATGGCGTTTGGCAAGGACGGGTTGCAGCCCGACCAGGCGCGCCAGGCGTCCAAGGTCGAGGCCGGAGGCTTGCGCGGCTGCGGCGGCCGCCGCGCCGTCGATATCGAAGTCGCTGCCGGCGTAGATGGCCCAGGCGTCCAAATGCTTCCGGAATACGGCAACCGACCATCGCTCCAATTCGGCCAGTGCGGCATCGATGGCATGCGGATCGGCATCGGAAATGCAGGCCGTGAGCGTCGCGCGATCAGCCGCTAGGCCGGAGCCGTTTCGGAACATGTCGATCAGCGCAATGGCTTTGGCTAGCCTGACATGAAGCGCGGTCCCGCGCGCTTCGCAGCGCTCGATCGCGTCCGCGCCCTGTGCCCACCGATGGCTGTCGTTCGACGCTAAGATCGCAGGCTCCAGATTGATGCGCAGATAATCCCAAAACCGATCGGGGCCGAAAAGTTCGCGTGCCGTAGGCGGCATCTCGCGTAGAAAATCCCGAAAGCCTCCGGGCTCGGCGGACGCCAGAAAGCCAAACACGCTGCGCTCGTTTTGGCCGAACCGTCGGCGGGACATCGGACCGAGTACGACGGCCGTGACCGGGTGCAGCGGCCAGCATTTGTCCAGACGGGCCGCCAGATCCGCCGGTGTGCCTGGGCGGCGCGAACGGATCGATTGCGCGATGGCCTCAGCAGAACAGGCGGTATCGGGATGGCGCCGTTCGGACACGATGGCGCGGCCCAAAAGATCGACGACTTCGTCCACACCCGCGATCAGCGGCACGTCCGCAAAGCGTCCTTGAATCTTCGCCCATTCGTCGCGCGCGTCCCGGCCGAGGCGGCTCGCATATTGCTCGAAGGCCTGGTGCAAGATGCCGACGACGACGAGACGGCCGCGCGCGCGCGATGCTGCCTCGGCGAGTTCCTGGAAAAAATAGATGTCGGCACCATCCCCCGCGGC